>NZ_JACSOE010000019.1:0-70468 GCF_014349115.1 Alteromonas sp. BZK5
CGTAAAAACCTGGTCAACTATTACTATTACGGTGAATTAAATTATTTATAGCTAGTTTAGCATGACTCGAAAGCACAGCAATCATAGATAAATAAAGACAAGCATAGATGAATGAATTTAAAAGAATGTTAACTATACCATTTTGAAAAATGGCGTATTCATCTAAAAATCTTGATAAATTTACAACTATTATTAACGACACCAAACTATATGCCAATATTCCCTTCACTCTTGAGAAAACTTTAAATATTGAAGAATCAATTATCAAAGTAGTAAAATAAATAACTAAAATCGAATTTATAACTGTAGTGACAACATAAATTTTTGAAAAGCTAACAATATCGAAATTCACACCAATGATAAAACCTGTTATGTGAATACATGCACCAGCGCTACCAAGTCTCAATAAAAACTTTGTTTTATCTTTTGCCATAAAGATGGAACCAGATAATGAATTTATGCATTGGAAGCAAGAACAAATGGCAAGCCATTCTAATATCTCACCAGTTACCTTCCATTCTTCACCAATAAACACAGTTACAGTTTCAACGCCAAAATTGGTAAGAAAAATCATTAGTGGAAAAACAAGAAATGCAATGCTAAAAACACTGTTTAAATACATTCTTTCTATATTTTTATTATCATTCTGAGCTTTACTTGCTACTGGAAGAAGCGCTCGTGAGAAAACAAAAGTTATGCTTTGTAGGGGAAACTGCATGATTCTATAAGCAAGGTTGTACGTTCCCAACGAGATTACTCCCAAAAACCTTCCGATAAGAATGTTATCTAAATTTCTTGAAAAAAAGTTAATTATATTAAATAAAAAAAGATTAACACTAAAGCTGAGTACTTCTTTAATAGGTGCAAGTTTAAGAGAGCCGCTTATTGAAATTGAAAATCTTTTTGAAAAAATTAATAAAAAGGTATTCATAACACTATAAGAAATTGCTTGAAATACTAAGGCATAAACCCCATAGCCCAAATATGCTAAAATAATAGCAACAATAAAAGACACAATACTACAGGTCAGTTCAACAAACGCGATAATCTTGAACTTTGATTCCCTTTCTAGCAATGCAACATGTACGCTACTAAATGCGCCTATCGGAAAAATTAGAGCTATCATTCTTAATATATGCGTAAGCTCTTCTGACTCGTAAAATCCAGCAATAAAATCTGCACTTAAGAATATTATAAGGTAAACTAAAATACTCGTATAAATACCGCACCAAAAAATGGCATTGACTACTTCAGCTTTAAGTTCAAGCTTTTGAATAATAGCTTTTGATAGTCCTTGATCTTTCAAAAGCAAACCAAAATTTATAAAAACCATAGAAATCGCCATTAAACCATAATCATCTGGTTTAATGAAGCGAGTCAAAATCACTAAATTTGCTATTTGAACAATAACTTTAAAAATCTGGGAAACCGAAGCCCACTTAACATTTTTTAACAAATTCATTTAATATTCTTTTTGTATTTTAAAGAGCGTTTATGTTCACGTAGAAGGAATAAATTTAAAATTAACATGCAACGTCTAAACTCCATTTTCCTCAAGTATTTTAAAAGCTCACCGAGTACAAACCGTTCTTTTTTTATACCATTTTTTTCGTATAGTAACTGACCAAGAAACATAGCAATATAACGCTCATCATTTTCCATTAGATCACCAGTCTCGTCTACTTTAGAGAGTGAATGTTCCAATTCTCCAACTACAGATATTTTGAATTCAACGTGTTTATGTAGGAGTAATGTCATCCTTCTGAACAAACTAAAATCCACACCATATAGGGAAAATCTGGTATCGAAAATTTCGCCATCAAAAAATCTGAATTTATCTATTAAACATTTAGACATAAGAATGCCAGATCCAATTGTTCTAAAGCTATCATCAAAATCTAAAACCGTAGAACTTTTAACAATTTCATTGTCATATAATGGGTAGCAAATCTCCCCATTTGATTTCGAACGTATTATTGGAACATGCAAATCCAAGGATAAATCAGCAGACAAATATTTTAGAATAAGCGAAGGTTTAACATAACTATCATCATCAAGTATTAAGTAAGAATCTGCCTTTACATTTTCAATAAATTCATTATATATAATACTCAACGGCCTATTATCTATGTCTTGAACAATTTTTATATTTAAAAATTTTTCTATTAAAGCTCGGTCTTCTTCGTCAGGGTTAATTAACGATGGTCCATTGTTAAACAATAGAACAGAAAAATCGTCATTTTTTAAGTTGGAAAGCGACTTTATTGTCGTAGAATTTTTTATAGCTTTGTTATAAAGTACAACGATTATTGCTAGTTTCATGTTTATTTTCTGTCACTTGTACCGTTAAAACCTTAAAAGTCTATATAGGTAGTTAATTTTTACGATGAAAAAGTTAGACAGTAGTGTCTCTCATAATGTCCAAGTTCTCGCCAGTACCCACAGAGGACAGCTTAAGCTATTTAAAAATAGAGTCTATTCTTTAAAAGGCATAATCAGTTCCCAATTCGTATTCTTTAGAATGCCAAAAGTTGCTAGTCAAAGCATAAAGCAAGCTCTCGATAAAAGCCACGAGGTAAAAAGCACTGTTATTCCACATGCTTTTAGTCCTAGAACTGTCCGTAACATATTGAAGCTAAAGAGTGGTTCGTTCCGTTTTTCTTTTGTACGCCATCCTTACAGTCGTTTTGTAAGCGCCTATAACTGGGCAACTCGGGAAAATATAGATCCGGCTAAGTATCCATTAGACATCCTGCAATATAATGTAGTTGCTAGTTACCCAAACATGACATCCTTCGCAAAGGATTTGGCTGATGGAAAAATACCCAATTCAAATAGGCTTCTTCATTTTATACGCCAGTCAGAATGGATCTGTGAAGGTGACATTTCCCTAGTCGACTACGTGGGGAAATTAGAACAACTGGATAGTTCTCTCACTGAGCTTACAAATGCCGGCCTAACATTAGATTTAAGTTACGGTGCAAACTCGAAAACGACTTCCCCACTGCAACCAATAGCTGATCCCGATCTTTTAGCCGAGCAACTCAACCTTAGTAACGATTTAGTGCTTTCTCTTAATAAATACTACGCTCAAGACTTCAAGCTTTACAACTATCAAATAAAAGAATGAATTCGATGAAGTTTTACAACTTTTTGAGAATTCACTCTAAGTTAACTAATTTGGAGTTTTCGCTTATTGTCTCGGCTACTTGCTATCTATGTGCGTCAATCTCCGAACCGTAGAGCTTAGTTTTTGTCGTTTGATTTTCACAGCTGCACTCTATATTACTGATTCGGTCGCTACTATTCTTTGCTAGTCAGATCAGTCCTATTTGTATTCACATAAAGTTCAGTATACAACTGGAACCTTTCAATCCTTTACGTACTCCAACCGACTTTCCTTTGGCAAACCCTCATCTATTTGATTGTGAGTTAACAATCAGCATTAAGTTGTTCAAGATTAACACGAAAATCTTACAGTAATATTAGTCTAGTCGCTACACTTCTACGCAAATGTCGACGGCGTTTGTCCATGAGCGGTACAGCACCTCAACGTAATGAGTTTGTTTACCCTACTTAATTTGAATACGCCCACCTTTCGATAAAATAATGTGGTATGGCTACTTGCTTCGTATAGTGGGTTAATTATTATGTACGTACTTAAATGATATACACAAAGCTTGCGATGTCACATACAACCCCACCACAGATAGCTGTCATCATTCCTCATTTCAATGACGAATGCCGCTTGTATAAATGTTTACAGGCGTTGTCTAACCAAACGCTATCATCCGACCGCTACCAAGTTATTGTTGTCGATAATGGCTCTACTACCGCGCCAGAGGCAACGGTTCAACAGTTTGACAATGTTGTGCTGCTGGTAGAGCACAAGCCAGGTTCATATAGTGCAAGAAATAAGGCAATAAAACAGTTCAATTCGCCTATTTATGCTTTTACCGACTCCGATTGTATTCCTCAGCCCGAATGGCTTGAAAGCGCAGTCAACAAGCTACAAGAAAACGCTAGCATTGACGCGGTGAGCGGGCCAATAACCCTGTTCTCAAATAAGCAAAACCGTCCTAATGCTGTTGAACTTATTGACATGTGCTTCGCATTTCCACAAGAACAATCCATTGCCCTTTATCATTACGCCCCTACGGCAAATCTAATAGTGAGAAAGTCAGCGTTTGAACGTGTTGGTATTTTCAACGATTCGCTAATGTCAGGTGGTGACGCCGAGTGGGGTCTTCGCTTACACGAGCAAAATGGATGCTTGGCTTACGATGCTGCTGTTGTTATCCATCACCCTGCTCGTGATTCTATGTCGGGATATTTCACTAAAATTCGACGTACTACTCACGGCTTGTGGGCGCGCCGCCAAAGCAGTCCGCAAGCTCGTACGGCACTTCGGTCCAAAGGCTTGCTTTTGCTGGCGATACCACCATTACAGCGAATGCGTCAACTTTTTAACTTTAATAAAGAGGTTTCGTTTTCAACAAAGCTCAAAGCTAGCAGTATTTTGTATTTCGGCAAGCTGTATAAACTTCAGCAAATAGCTCTTTGTTCATTGGGATTAGTGGCATCGCCGGAAAGAAGGTAAGTTACCGGCGAGTTAAAGCGCGTGGTTAACGCAGTATATTGCCGGTTATGCACCTCTCCCTAGTAAAAGGCTGGCTAGACGCACTGCTTGGTAAAAAACAAAATCATGACTACTTATCGCTATTCCGCTTAAATTGCCAAATTGTCTTTTATAATCTCTTAACATGACTAAATACTTTATGTAAAAAACTAAGTAGTAGTGACGACTAATTCGCTGACGTTTCGCTAAGTTTTTTATCATTTTTTTGAAATTAACCAGGCTCCGAAGGTAGCTTTCCTGCGTTTTCATGTCTGTTATTTGAGCAAGGCCATGTTTGTCATTCCAATACGCTACATCTTCATAAACGTACTTACACTTTTTATTACAGATCAATTCTATATGTAACTGCGTGTCTTGGAACTTTTGAAGCGTTTCGTCAAATCGTATCTCTTCAAAAACGTGTCTTCTAATTAACGATGAGTTGGTATGTAAATACCTAATTGCCTCGGGTGTCCTTATTATACCTTGTTTATCAAGGTATTTTTTATCCATTGTACGGGCCGGCTCGGATAGTTTGACTATTCTGCCGAATACCGCAGAAAGACTGCTGTCGGCACAAAGTTGTTCAAACAATGTTTGCAGTTTATTCTCGTGGTAATAATCATCGTCATCTAAAAAACAGATAAACTCGCCTTTGCTCAAACGCACACCCGTATTTCTCGATATTGCCCCACCTGAAGCTTTGTCATTTCTATAGTATTTTACTTCAATATGTTCTGGGGCATCTTCGATAACAGGGGGCGCCTTAGAGTGGTCATCTACAACAATAAGTTCAATATTTGAGTATGTCTGATGAAATACACTCTGGACTGCTTTATTAAATAGCTCTTGTCTGTCGCGAGTTGGAACGATGACAGAAATAACTGGCTGAATGCTTTTGATCATGATTACTTTTATATCGTCCGTGGTTAAATCATCCCAGTAAACGCTGAGAGACTGATGCTAACAATGATTCGGCCACTTCTCGCCAATTACCCTCTATAAATATATCACGCTTCAATTTCGTTATATATTTTTCCGCGTCTTGCAGTGGTTCTTCTTCTACTTTATCAAGCGCAGAGAGGGGGTAACAGTTTGGTGCGTTTTTATATAAAGCCGCACCGCATGCAACCACCTTTTTGCCACGTTCAATGGCTTGTAGACCGACACTAGAGTTTATAGTGACAACAAACTCGGCACGGTCTATAAGCGCATTCAAATCACATTTTGAAAATAAAGATACCTGTTTACCAACAAAAGAAGAATAGTCGACAGGCTCTGTTTCAAAGGGATGTTGTTTCAATACAATATGGTAGCCCAGCGGTTTTAGCTTAGGAATAACTGTGCTTAAAAAGTCATAACTATCTTTAAAATCACTGTACAAAATGGTTTGTGTGTCAGAGTTTACCTGTAAAGGAATAAAGATAAATTTGCCTATCTTTTCGAAGTCAATATGTTCGAATTGTTGCTCGCTAAAACTCTTCTTTGCTTTTTTTACGGCCAAATTATACGCAATCATTGAAAACAGGTAGTTGCGATAGTCTTCGTCAAATAACCGCTTTAAATAATAATAGAGCTTGTTGAATGGAGTTTCGGTGAGTGTAAATTCTGATGTCGTTACCTTTGCATCCGCTTCAGGATAGGCAAAGTCATACAGCTGGTTAGCAGGTAAATCGACAAAGCTCCCCTCGCTGTTAACGCCACGTTTATTCATTTGAAACGTGTTTTCAAAATACCCGTTTTCACAATAAAAGGCGTCTATGTTGAGTGCTTGGCAAACGGTTTTCTCTACATTCCCCAGCCCATTCCAAACAATCATCTTGTCGACGGGCGATAAGCGTAAATGCTCAAGGGCTCTGCTGTATAACTTATTTTTAGCCGCAATTAGCCTTATTTCTTGCACGTCATTCAAACGATAAAGCCGAGAGAGATACCGAATAATATCAGCGCTTTTATCGAAGGGTTCTTCTAGGTGGGCGATGTTGTTAATCGATGGATATAGCTCGTAAGAACAACCATGTTTGTCTAGTCTTGAACGCAAAAAAGGATCGGGATTTAAAAATACAACATCATAACCTAACGCTTCTAAGTATTTGGCCAAATTAATAAAAAACGTAAGGAATGTACTGGCAAAATTGGGAATACCTATTCGCAACGCGCGCTGGTCATTTACATTGTTTTTTTTCATATCATTTGCTGTCCATTTTGGCGCGGATGAACCCAAGAATATAAGATGGTAGTAAAAGTATAAGCGCCAAGTAATCCCAGAAGGACAGTCCGCCAGCGCCACTATTGGGCTCGGGTTTTCCTCCGCGTAGCGCTCGCGAGTAGCCGCCGTAATACATTCGCTTTGAAATCCATTTAAAGGTTACTCTCTCCGGCATAACTTGATGATGCACAATGGCTTTTCCAACGTAGATAACATTAAGACCTTTGTCTTTCGCATCAGCGCAAAGCCCAGTTTCTTCGCCGCCCAATAGCTTGCCATTCTTTCGACCGAGTTCCTCGTCAAAGTGTGCTAACTCGGCCAGCGCTACTTTATTAATTGCAAAATTTGCTCCAATTACTTTCCCTACATTTATCGTGGATTCACCGAGATCTAGCATCGAATATTGTTCTAAAACCAACCGACTTCGCTGAAGTAACCCCGGCTCCTTATGCCATTTTGGAATTATCTTCCCACCAGCTACAGCTGCTTTATTTTCAAGCATTGCAGTGCGTAATTCATGCGCCCAGTTCGGGGCAGCAATCGCATCTGTGTCAATATAAAGTAACAGCGCAGTTTGACACATTCTAATCGCTTCATTACGTGCAAATGATAAACTCTTTGCCGCAATAACATGGTAATGTAATTCTATAGATTTCGAAGAATGTTTAGTGCAGAACGCTCTAATTTCTTCGTTATTTTGTTGATCCAAAACTAACACATGAGCGCTTATTTCTACTTGCTTCGAAAGCGATAGCAGTGTTTCCATAAATAGCCAGTTAGGCTCAGCGTAGCGCGTAAGAGTTATAGTTAACTCAGGTACAAAGCTCATTCCGAAACTCCCTGATATAAAATGCCTTCGATACGGGTTTGCCAACGGACTAAATTTAAATATTCTTCAACTTCGCCATTGTAAGTCTGGTCTGCCAGTGAACTTAAGCATTTATCTAGCCTAATAAAATCGTTAAATACAGGGATAACCACTGAGACTTTAGGATTTTGATTCACGCTACATCCTTCAAAGACTTTAAGAAACGCCTAACAGTGTTCTGTACTAAATAGTTGTCCTTTGCAAAAGTGCTGGCAGTATCGATTATTTCTGTTCTGTCGTTATCTAATGCTTTCTTGATATTTTCGCTAAGGGAGATAGCGTTATCTGGTTCAGCTAACCAGCCTGTCTTGCCATCAATGACGGCGTCGGGTATGCCACCGCTATTTGTACCTACTACTTTGCAACCCGCCAGCATTGCTTCAACAAACGTTAAGCCTTGTGCCTCTATCCAGCCGTCGTCAGCACGTTTTGATGGGCCAACAAAAATGTCGGCAGCTGCGTAGTAATGATAAATCTCTGAACTATCTACCCAGCCCACAAACGTTACTGCGTTCTCAACGTTTAGCGTTGCAGCCAACGCTTTAAATTGCTGCTCTTGATGCCCTCGACCCACGATGGCTAAATGTACCGAGTAACCTTTATCTAACAGTATCTTTGTCGCTTCAATCAGCTCTTTAACGCCCTTTTCTTCATTAACCCGGCCTACATAAAGCAGCAAATATTCCTTTGATTTAGGGAGTAATTGCGTTCGTACAGCCAACACTTCATCTTGGTCTAGGGGGGGGATTGCTAAAATACCCGTAGGCAAAAGCACTAAATTGCTCACGGTTGCAGGCGAGAGCGCTTCTGCCTTTGCTCTAGTTACCGAGCTATTCACGGTTACTACATCTGAGTGTTTTAACGCAAATGCTTTAAATTTTCTGAGAAGGTGGCTGTCGAGTGCAAGCACGTCACCACCATGAATAGTGCTAACATGCTTAACGTTTGTCAGTTTACTCACCAGCGCGCATACAAAACCCTGTGGAATAAGCCAGTGAGAATTTATCCAAGTAGGTTTCCAAAATAAAGTCTGTACTAGAGTGAAGAAAAACTCGCAGGCCACCAAAACAGGTAACTTAAGCTTATTAACCCAATTTTTCTTTAAATTCCCGAGTGCGCCACCTTGGTAACATACCGTTTGCCCTGATTCAGGCAGCCAATACCGAAAACGGCGAATTTCCACACCATCCATATTATCTTTGCGTTTGGCACCTTCAAAATGCGGAGCCAAAACGCGAACTTGCGCGCCTTGGCTCACTAGTTCGCGTGCAAAATTATGAACAAATGGCGTGGTACTATCGCCAACCCAGCGCGGGTAGTTAGACGTTACGATTAAAATTTTCATTCAACAGTATCGTTTCTCGCACTCTCGCGTTCTTTCTTTTCATCAAGCATCTGCAGTTCCATTCTGCGCACTTTTTCTAACGTTTGTTCAATAAGTTGGCGATTGAAGTTTATCAGGTCGGCAAGTATGGCAATCAAGAAGGTAATAATACCCAGTAGAGTTAGTACACCGCCAAGTATTAATGATTGCAGATGGCCATTACCATCCCCCATCATGTAAAAAATTAAAAACCTAACAATAGGTATTAAACCTATTAGCGTAATTAGTGCACCCAGTAATACAAATACCCGCAACGGCTGATACATAGTGTACATACGCACTATGGTAGTGAGTTGTCGCTCAATAAACTTGGGAATGCTTGTGAAAAGCCTAGACTCGCGAGTTTTAGCGTTAGTCTCAACGGGAACATGCGTTACCGCCATGTGTTTTTTACCCGATTGAATTAGGGCTTCAATGGTATAGCTAAATGGGCTAATAATATTTAGCTGTAGCGCCGCTTCTCTGCTGTAGGCACGAAACCCACTTACTGCATCAGGAACTTGTACACCAGACACCTTTTTAACCACATAACTACCAAGGCGCTGAAGTAATTTTTTTAACGGTGTGAAGTGCTGGATGTCTTGCGTTTTCCTGTCGCCTACAACCACATCAGCCTTTTCATCCAAAATAGGCTTTATAAGTTTTGGAATGTCCCAGCCCGCATATTGGTTATCACCGTCGGTGTTTACGATAATATCAGCACCTAACTTTAAACATTCATCAATACCTTTCCTGAATGTACGTGCTAGCCCGCGGTTATTTTTGTTGCGAATGATATGGTCTACACCAAGGGATTTCGCCACCTCAATTGTTCGGTCTGTCGATCCATCATCAATGATCATGATCTCAACCTTATCAACACCATCTATCTCTCGTGGAATGTCATTATAAGTTTCAGGGAGTGTATGCTCTTCGTTGTAACAAGGAATTTGTACAATCAGCTTCACGGTCGTCCTTCTCCATAATTAATAAATGGGCTTTTTCGCTAGTTTGACAGATTTACTCTTTATTGAGCAAGCGCAAAATAGCAATAACCCAAATGGGGGGGAATTGCAGCAACCTTAACCGTTTGCGGCATTCGTTTTTATTTGTACTTCAATCATGCGAGTCCAACATGTAGACTTAGTTTTTACCTCGATAAGCAGAGTGTTAGGTCTTGAGCAAACGGATTTTAGTAATTAGTCAACGCGTCCCCTACCCTCCGAATAAAGGAGAAAAGATACGGACGTTTCACCAAATTCAGTGTTTGGTGAGGAAGGGCTATGAAGTTGATGTGAGTTGTTCTTTAGAGGGCGCGCAAGATCAGCAGCACTTGAAGGAACTCGGTATAAAGATAAATGGTAACACCCAAGGCTTTTTATACGGGGAACCTAAATGGTGGCGCCTGCTTAAAGGGCTAGTAAGCGCTAAGTCACTATCTGAAGCCAACTTCTTTAATAAGCAACTGCAAGAGTGGCTTGTTAAGCACGTTGCCGAACACCGTTATTGTGCTGTGCTGCTCACCGCTTCAAGCCTTTATCCTTATGCATTAGCGTTACAAAAGAACAACGCCACGCATAGTTCAACGCCACCCGCAATTCTCATCGATTTTATGGATGTTGATTCAGACAAGTGGCAACAGTATGCAAACCAAAGTCAGTGGCCAATGCGCGTGCTATACAAGCGAGAAGCGCACTTGGTAAGGCAGCTAGAAAAAAAGTGTGTCGATATCGCAGACAAGGTATTTTTAATCGCCAAAGCTGAAATTGCGGTGTTCAATAAAACGGTGACACGTTCGCAAAATGTTGTGGAACTGGGTAACGGGATCGACGCACATGTATTCACTCCTAATGCCGGTGAAGATAAGCAACAGGCGGTAGGTAACAACGTACTCTTCACTGGTGTTATGGATTACAAACCAAATATAGACGCGGTTATTTGGTTTACCAAAGAAATATGGCCAACGGTACTCTCTCGCTTTCCCGAAGCAACATTTACGATTGCCGGTATGAACCCCGCAGAAACAGTAAAAAAGCTGGCGGAACATCCAAGTATTGAAGTAACAGGCTTTGTTGATGACATCATGCCTTACTTCCACAAGGCAAGCGCTTTTGTCGCCCCATTCCAAATTGCTCGCGGTGTGCAAAATAAGGTATTACAGGCAATGTCTTGTGGTTTACCCGTTATTACTACCCCAATGGGCGCAGAGGGAATACTTTGTAAAAACGAAGATAATGTGCTTATTGCACGCCATGCTGACGAGTTTGCCGCTGCGCTTATCAATACATTAAGTTCTTCGGCGCTGGCCGAGCAACTGTCTTTAAGCGCTAGAAAAACCATATTAGAACACTACTCGTGGGAAAGTAAGATGGCACCGTTTTTCAACGCCCTTACCGAAAACAGGCACCAACAATGAAATCTGTACTGAAGAAGTGTATTCACCTTATTGCTATCATCGCAGTAAGCCCGCTGATTGTTCTTTACTTCGTGCTGAATATAGTCTCGTCTGACAATTGCTTTGCTGCATTTAGCCAATTTTTAAGCCTGTTCCCAGGCAAGTCAGGTAACTTCCTACGAGGTGCGTTTTATCGAATAACGCTGATGGGTTTTTCTCAAGATTCCTTTATCGGGTTTGCTACTTTACTTAGCCAAAAAAACACCGTGATTAAGCAAGGTGTTTATATTGGCCCTCAGTGCAATATTGGTGCATGCGTAATAGAAAAAGACTGTTTATTGGGCAGTGGCGTGCACATTTTAAGTGGAAAGCAACAACACAATTTTGACGATTTAGATAAACCTATTAGAGAACAAGGCGGCAATTTTCAACCGATCACCCTTGGTGAAGACACATGGGCTGGAAACGGTGCTATTATTATGGCTAACGTGGGAAAAAAATGTGTTGTGGCAGCAGGCGCAGTAGTCACAAAAGACATTCCTGATTTCGCCATTGTTGCGGGAAACCCTGCAACTATCATAAAAATGAGGAAGTAATCATGCGTCTAATTACTTTTGCTTTGCTAGGTTTGTTACCCGTTCACGTACTGGCAGCGAGCACCGTTGACAATATTGATGCACTGGCAAGAGCAATTACACGCCCTAATTCGCATATTATTGTTGAGCCTGGCGTTTACAAGCTTAACTATCGGCTACAAATAAAAGCAGACAACGTGACTATTGCTGGCGCTTCTGGCTCGCCTGAAGACGTTGTTTTTAGAGGCAATGGAATGCGCCCAGCATCGGAAAATGGTGGCGACGAAATTCTCATTGATGTGCACGCTGATGATTTTACCCTTACAGGGGTAACCTTAGAGCAAAGTGCTAACCACCTAATACAGATAAGAGCCGAACTGGGCGCTGATAATTTCACGTTAACGAACAGCATACTTCGCGACAGTTACGAGCAGCTTCTTAAAGTAAGCGCCAGCCCTAAGCTAGACTCGCCTTATTCACACAACGGTAAAATTAGCAATTCCCGCTTTTCATACTCGGCAACGGTAGGCCCAAATTATTACATTGGTGGAATAGATGCGCATCGCACTAAAAACTGGGTAGTGGAAAATAACCTTTTCGAAAATATCGCCAGCCCCTCAGAGCACATTGCCGAACACGCTATTCATTTTTGGCGTAATTCTCACAATACAATAGTGAGAAATAATATGATTATTAACAGCGACCGGGGCATAGGGTTTGGTTTAGGAAACGTTGAAAACGAACATGTTGGGGGAACCATTGAAAACAACGTTATTATTCATAACAACACAACACATGCGTATAAAGATGCAGGAATAGTGCTAGAAAGCGCTAAGGGTACAAAAGTACTTAGTAATACGGTACTGCTTCACTCAGGCTATCCTAATGCCATTGAATATCGGTTTGGTTTCACCCGCAATGTAGAAATAAGAAACAACGTAGTATTAGGTGCTATTAAACAACGAAATGGCGCTTCGGGCACCGTTGCAGAAAATGCGCAACTAACACTTAGCGACGAAAAGCGCTCAATGTGGTCCACGCTTCTTGGAAAATAAAAATAAGCGGGCCGCGATAGTCTTTGTGAGACAGCTTTATCACATAAAGTAGTATACAGGGTAAATATGTAGCGCCAAACACCAAGCCGACCACCAACAACTTCAGTGGCGCCCACGCTATGCCCAACATACCGCCAAGTTTAAATGCGACCTCTGCGGAAAATAAACTAATGGCGAAAAAGGCCATTAGATTAATCATTACGCCGTACAGCATTTTCCATTGGTTGCTAAACAAAACCCCCATTGCACTACCCGTTAGAAAAAAGCCCGCCGCTATACGCACTTCTATGAGTAATAAAATATCAGTATGAGCCGCAAGCGATGTAAGTAGCGCAGATGCAATAAACAACAAAGAGAACACATCGAAATAGAACAGAAAACTCACTTTACCGCATGCAATCAGGCCCTGCTCAGTTACTTGTAAAATAACCCAATAAAAGAACAAAAAAATAAGCGAAGGCAGATACTCGGCTGCCATATCCCACTGCGGCCCAAGTAGCGTTAAAACAACCACATCGGCAAAATATGCGACAAATATGGCTATGGGAGAAGCAATAAGTAGTGCAACGCAGTAGCTAAGCGCAACGTTTTCTAACAAGGCCTGACGTTTCAATTTTTCATTTCTAAACGAGGCAATAAGAGGTTCAATTGCAGGCCCCAATAAAAACCTTCCGGGTAACATAGCCACATCTCGTGCCATGTAATAATGCCCTGTTACCGTTGAAGAAAAAAACTTAGCAACAAGCAACGTATCAAGTTGAGAACGCAAATAACCGGCAATTTGTTTTCCTATGAGCCATTTTGAAAATGCCCACTGTTCGGCCACGTTTGCAAGCGTAAGTACCGGACGTCGCTGCGATAAAACATAGCTGATTGCCATTAATGTAAATGACCCGCCTATATCAGCAACAACAAACGCCCAAACGCTTTCGAAAAGTAATGCAGAGGAAACAAGAAGAACGGTAGCGATTACCCGCTCAGCAAATGTGGCCAAGGTTAATAAGCCATATTTAAGGTGCCTTTTAAGCTTAAGGAAGTAGACAGAACACAGTGCTTTTAGTGGAAGCACCAAGGTAGCCACTTGCAATGGAGTTGTTAGCGAAGGCTGTTCAAAGAAACGGGCAGCAAATGGCGCGAGGCAGGCAAGCAACAAGCAGCAACATATTTTGATGGCTAAATTCAATGTCCACGCGCTTTGAATATCCAAAAACGAAACACGCTTTTTCTGCAATATGTAAGTTTCACTGGCCACATCGCCTAATACATCAACAAAGTAAAGCGTAATAGAAAGAATGGCCGCCAAGGCAAAGACATCAGGAGTCAGAACACGCGCAACAACTAAAGTACTTAGCAAGCCTAATAGCTTGCTAATGACCTGAGCAGCACTTGAAAACGCAGAACTGACCAGCGTTTTCTTAGTTAGCGAAGCGGTCAAACAGCGCCCTTGCTTTTTCTACATGCACATCCCAGGAAAACGTGCTTTTAACGAACTCGCTGGGCGACATAGTCAAACTTGGAAGTTTCTGCATAACCATAGAGAAACCGTCTACAATAGCGCCAGGCGAACTACAATCTATAACGAACCCCGTTTCTCCAACGCGCATGGTTTCTCTTGTTCCACCAGAATTGCCCGCTACCACATACTTTCCACAAGCCTGAGCCTCTAGTAGCACCATGCCGAAGCCTTCTATATCTCCTCCAATGGTCCTGTTAGGTAATATAAATACATCACACTGCTGATACATAGCTGCCATTTTGTCGTCGTCGGCATCGGTAACCACTTGTACATGGTCAGATAAACCCAGCACGCTAATCTGCTCTTTGAGTTCTTGCTCAAGTTCACCTCGTCCTATAACCGTATAATGCAGCGTTGGAAAACGTTTCAACAAATCAGGCATAGCCTGGATAAAATAATCCTGCCCCTTTCTGCGCTGTAAACGCCCGACCGTAATAACCGAAAACTTGCCATCCCAGCCAAATGCTTTTCGGGTCTGTTCGTCTCGCAAAACAGGTTGAAAATGCTCTGCATCAAACCCCGGATGCAAGACAACACATTTGTCGGGCTCAGCGAAATTCAACTTTTGCACCAGCGCTTTGCTGTTTTCACTATTACAAATAAGCGTATGGCTACGCTTGCATACCTGCTTTACCAACAGGCTGTGTTCACGACTGACCGCAGCAACTTCTACGTCTTCTCCATGTACATAACACACAACGGTAACCCCAGTTACTTTAGAGGCAAGCCAAGCGATAACGCCCTCATGAATAACGCGCCCGCAGTGTATCTCTTTAATGTTGTGTTTCTTTATTAACTTAATAATACGAACAACACTTTTAACGTAAAACATAAGGCCTGTGACGCTCTTTATTCCCCACTCGGCACTTTGTAACGGAAGCCGTTCTATCACCATACCATTGGCGGGAGGCTCAATTTGTTCCGTGGTATTGTTCGTTGCTACGACAACCTGCTCGCCAGGCAACCTAGAATATAGCTCCCAAAACCAGCGACCACTTCCGCCCTCTACCGGAGGGAAATTCTCAGTCAACACTAACGTTTTATTCATAATTTTCAGTAACTTGAAACTCAGCAGAATCCAATATTGTCGGCATTGCCAACATCAGCAAACGCCCCCCCTTATATTGGCGCGTCATTTTTAAATACGTTACATACAATTTAGTTTTTACCGTTGAAGTTAGTACTATGCCATTAACTTCATACCATCTAGCCACTTTTATTTTCTGTTCAGATGGCGATGTTAAGTACAAAACGGGAACAGTTTGCGCATAATCATTGATTGTTATTGTCTCGCTAGCCGAACGCATCAACGACCATTCACTTTCTGAATAAAGAAGGGTTAAGCCGCTAACTAACTCGCTGTCAAAACTGTGAAACTCAGCCTGAACTAATATTGCCTGGCAACGACCGCCAAGTATATATTGCCGCCTTATTTGTTTATCGGCATGTTCAATTTTGGGTTGCCAATATAGACGTTCATCATTACACCCTTTAAGACCAGCAATTGCTTTGGTGTTAAAAGTACTGGTAGAGTTTCCAGTTTTATATAGAGCATAAGACCAAGACCATGCGCCGAACACTACTAGCACCAAATAAACTAACGCCACTTTCTTAGTATTCAACAGAATGTTGCCAAGACCCAGCTTGCTAGGCGGTTCAGCCTGTGTCCCCTTATCGCGAAGTAGTTCACCAATACCCAGTAAGCAAAGAATGACAAAAGCAAAGAAGAACCAGCCATAAATTAGGTGGTCCGCACCGGCGGCATATTCCATATCTGTTTTATGTGCAATGTAGATAATGCCAAACACTCTCACAATATTTGCAAGTACTGGTAAGAACACTGAAATTGTGACAAAAACGAACTTTTTTGTAGACGACACAAAGCTTAAGTAAGAAAAAAGCGAACCAATTACTATACTTACTATGAAGAAACTCACACCGGAACACGCTTCAGCAACTAAAAAGCGACCGGCGGGGATCTCAATATACAGGCCGTTTCTATAAAGAGGTATTCCCACCATTTTTAATAAAGCCACCGAACCATCGGCGGTTATTTCTTGAAGAAACGGAATTAATTGCTCACCAACAGGAATAGCAAACAGTAAAAAAACAAGGGGGAACAGAATACTCTTAGCCGCTTTGTGCCCAATTACCGACCAAATTAACACCGGTAAAAGCGTAAACGCTGCAATATGCATGAAAAGTTGAATATCACCAACTCGCCCAATGACATACAAGGTACATAAAGGCACAACTACAAACAAAGGTAGCAGTGTTGGCTTAATATCATTAGATAGTAAAGAGTCTCGCTTTATATATATAAGATAAGCAGTGGTAGGTAAAACAAATAGGCAATGATTGAATATTTCATTCCCCCACCAAATATCAAACGCTGTTACAACACCTTGCCAGCAAAAGACCAGCCACAACACCAGTGTTGATAGTAGTAAGATGACACATTCCCTATCTAACTTCTTATCCATAATTTATACCACTAGACGGCTTCGATGTTGTACGCCGAGCTCATTGTTGTCCAATTGTAATCTTCCAATAACCGAACTATTTTCGATTCCATTTTTTTAAGATTAACAAAATGACGGAATCTAGACTTAAGGTGAGCGCCTTTAACATGTGGATGTTGCTGGTCTATTTCCCAAGGGTGAAAGTAAAAGTTGTATGGCGCCGATTCAGAAGCAAAAAACGTTTCTATACGTTTCTTCGAGTACCAGTAAGGATAAAGACGGAAAAAACCACCTCCCCCTATACCAACATTTTTCCCAGATTTCCTTATTGTAGGAATGGGCAGCTCCCAGAGTCCCTCTATGCGTTGGTATTTAAAACGAGGCCATTCAGGCACGCCGTACAAATCATGTTCAATTGGGTAGGTGCTAGACGAATATAAGAACCCCGCTTCTTTTACTATCTCGAAAGCCCACTCGTTATCCCTATTAATAGAAAAGCTTGGTGCGCGATAACCATTTATTGCAACTCCACCAATATCTTCCAGAATCTGCTTACTTTCGCTGATATCTTTTTGAAATTCTTCGGGCGACATGGTTGTAACCCTTCTGTGGGCAAGGCCGTGACTTGCCAACTCGTGACCTTCGCTAACAATTCGCTTTATCAAAGAAGGGCATTTTTGTGCCACCCACGCCAAGGTAAAAAACGTGGCTTTTACTTCATGTTCTGCGAATAGGTCTAGTAGTCGGTTTGTGTTGTGATCAACCCTTAAAGGCGCTTTATCCCACTCTTTCTGAGTGAAAACATTTTCAAACGCTGACACTTGGAAGTAGTCTTCTACATCCACGGTCATAGCATTGAGACGACCCTTCGCCTTCATAATTATCGTCCTTTGCCGAATAACACAACTTCCACTGTGCGAATTAAAATAAGTATATCGAGTAGCAAGCTCTGATGTTTAACGTAGTACAAGTCAAATTTAAGCTTTTCCATGGAATCTTCTACACTGGCTCCGTAGGGATAATTTAACTGTGCCCACCCGGCCAAACCCGGCTTAACATTGTGTCGTTGATTGTAATAAGGCACTTCTCTGACGAGCTGTTCAACAAATTGGGGCCTTTCGGGACGAGGCCCTATAAATGCCATTTCACCTTTAAAAACATTTAATAGCTGCGGTAACTCATCAACGCGATATTTCCGTATAAAATGCCCGATACGAGTCACCCTGTCATCGTTTTTGCTCGCCCATTTAGCACCGTCCTTTTCCGCATCAGGGCGCATACTTCTAAACTTAATAATTTTAAATAATTTGCCGTTCAGCCCTACGCGCTCTTGTTTGTAGAACACTGAAACGCCGGTTCGTCTTCCATCATCGCAATAAATAACAAATGCGGTGAAAAGCATAATGGGCCATACAAATGAAAATATAATAAGTGCAAGAAAAGCGTTGAGCGTATAATCAAGCCCGTCACGTAAGTAGTTCTGACTTTGGAAGCCGTTGGAATAAATAACCCAACTCGGATACATTAAGTTGACGACTATCTGTCCCGTTTCCCGCTCCATAAAATCTAGAAGTTCGGTAACTTCTATACCTCTGAGTCTGCAATCAAAAAGAACCTCTACAGGTAAAGTACCTCGCCTTTGGTCGCATGCAATTACTATTTCCTCAATCTCGTTGTCTGCTATAAACTGCTGGAAACTTTCATCAACCTTTAAGTGGATTATTTTTTCTTTTTTAATGCCATCTTCACGGTTATCGCCAGGAATTGGGATAAACCCCACTAATTCAAATCCTATTCTATCGACATCTCTACGCATGCGCTTTTCGATGATTGAAGCTCTTTCTCCCGCGCCTAGTACCAATATACGAACTTTGCCCAGACCTAATAACCCCAGTCGATTAGTAAAATATCTGAAGACAACTAAAGTAATAATGATTGAACTAACTGATGCAGGCAGGAAATAAGAGTCCATAACCAAGTCATCGAAAAACGCGCGACTAAGTACCTCGACAAAAAAATAACTTAAGCCCACGCTTACGAAAATTCGGCGGATAATTCCTCGGAAGGTTTCCCTAAGTTTCGCTTCGTATAAGCCCACTGACAGGGAACATAGCAGTATTGATACCGTGAGCATCCCTACATTAATTATCAATTTTTCCACCCCCACGTTAGGCGACATTCCAATTTGTGTGAGGATGAAATGAGAGATATACCCCATATATGCAATGAGCAACGCTTCTGTTATTACGAGTATGTTTGAGCGTTTATTTTGATTGCGCTTGTTTACTGCCACCCCTGGCCCCCTAAAACTACGGCGTTTTCACCATCATAAAGGTATTTATTCCAATAGACTACAATTGTTATTGGCATTATAGTGACATTTACCGTAGGGTAAACGGCAAAAGCCATAAATTAACCATAATGAGTGTAGGATGATCTCTTATGTTCCGCTTTAAAACACTAATAACCTGTAGTGCATCACTTTTGATAATTGGCCTGAATGGTTGCAGCAACACTGGGGTTCTGCCCGAAGCAACTACACGACCTTCCCTCACCACCGATGTTAACAATTATCAATATTTAATTGGCCCTGGGGACAGGTTAAATATTTTTGTTTGGCGCAATCCTGAACTGTCAACTCAAGTCGTAGTCCGTCCCGACGGAAAAGTCACTACGTCATTAGTTGAGGACTTGGATGTTGCCGGAAGAACTCCCACTATGCTTGCAAGAGAGATAGAAGAAGCCTTGTCTACATATGTGAATTCTCCACGAGTGACTGTAAGTGTAAATAATTTCTCGGGGCCGTTAAGTGAACAGGTGCGCGTAATTGGCGAAGCAGCTCAACCTAGAGCAGTCAATTATTCAGAGCATATGACTTTGTTAGACCTTATGATATCCGTCGGTGGTCTCACTAATTTTGCAGACGGTAACGGCGCAAAACTTATCCGCGTTATAAATGGAGAAAAGAGGGTTTTTGAACTAAGTGTTGACGATTTGATTCGCGATGGTGACATAACAAAAAATGTAGATATGCTCCCAGGCGATATCGTGATTATTCCAGAAGCGTGGTTTTAGGGATTAGACGTAGTAGTAATGCAAGAATTACAATCACTTTTAATATTAGCATCAGATTACCTCAAAGGAATTTGGATAAAAAAACGCTACGTTATTATCTGTAGTTGGCTAATTTGCCCCGCAGGTTTCTTATACGTAGCAAACCAATCAGATTACTATTCCTCTAACGCTACAGTTCACGTCGATACTCGTTCAATGCTTCAGCCATTGTTAAGAGGCCTTGCAATTCAAACAAATAAAGAGCAGGAAATAAGATTAATGGCAAAAACATTTTTCACACCAGAAAATGTTGCCAAAATAGTAAGAAACTCTGATTTGGATCTTACCACCAAAACTGATGCGCAATTTGACTCGCTAGTTAATAGACTAAAAAATCAAATTAATTTAAACAGTACTTCTCGAGATAACATTTATCGCGTTTCATACTCGAATAAAGATCCCGTTGTGGCTCAGCGCGTTGTACAAGAGACATTGAATTTATTTGTTGAAGGTGCACTTGGCGATAACCGCAGAAACTCAGACAATGCAGAGCGTTTCATAGACAATGAAATTGCTGAGTATGAAAATCGATTGATGGAATCTGAGCAGCGTCTTGCTGACTTCAAAAGAAACTATTCGGATATTTTACCTGTGCAAGGTTCGTTCTACTCCCGCTTGGAAAACGAAAAGAATAGACTTTCGGCAGTCGAGTTAGAGATAAGACAAACTAAAAAGCAGCTAGAAGCATTTGCTAAGCAATTAGCAAATGCCAAGACTCAATTATCAAATGGAAGTACGGAGAACTCTGGTTTAACTACTCGCTACGATTCGCGAATTAGAAGTTTAGAGCAAAAGCTAGATGAACTTTCACTGAGATTTACTGAGCAACACCCAGATGTTATTGAAACTAAGTTACTTATTGAAGCATTAGAGGCTCGTAGGTCTGAAGAAATTGAAGTATTGATAAAAAACTCAGGAGAGGAACCCGTTCAATTAAATTCACTTAGTAGAGACTTAAGCCTTGAAATGTCTAGACTAGAAAGTCAACTGGCTTCACAGACAGTTCAACGAGATGACATTGCCTCCCGTATCTTAGAGCTTCAATCTAAAATTGATCTCGTTCCTCAGATAGAAGCCGAATCTACTGCATTAAATCGTGATTACGGTATTCTTAAATCAAAGTACAATGCGCTACTCACTCGCAAAGAATCAGCAGAACTTGCAAAGCGAGCTGAACTCAGCGGAGAAGATATTCAGTTTAAGATTTTGCAGCCACCTAACTTGCCAGGCAAACCTGCAGGACCAAAACGCATTCTTCAACATGTACTCGTATTATTTGCTGGCTTTGGCGCGGGGTTGGGTTTGGCATTTCTTGTTAGCCAATTTTCACCAGTACTGTTTCGTTCATCTCAATTAAAAACTATTACTGACTACCCTGTATTAGGTGTAGTTGGGCACCTGGAAATTACTAAGGTCAAAAGACGAAATCGTTTCAGAATTTTTGTCTTTGCTATTTCCACCGGCGTCATTTTACTGATGTTTGCAGCCGTCATTGCAATTGATATAACGAACAAGACGATTCTGCAGGGGTTATTTTAGTGAAGAATACAATTGAGAAAGCGCTACAAAAGCAGGCAGCAAAGAAACAGGCTGAGCGCAATAATACAGCTGACACAAAGCCTAAGAATGACACGCTTAAAAACGCACAAACGCAAAGCAGTCCAAATTCGAAATCGAAACTAGTGTCAAACATACCGGAAGATAAACCCGACCTTACGGGAGGTAATGCTATTCAAAAATCCAGGTTCAAACTTAATTTTACTGAACTGGAAGAAAGAGGATTTGTTTCAACAACTGGCCAACGTAAACAAATTAACGAAGAATACCGAGAGATAAAGCGTAAGCTACTGTCTAACGCTTTTGGGCCTATTTCAAAAACAATTCATAATAGCAACGTTATTATGGTGACTAGTGGTCGTCCATCCGAAGGAAAAACTTTTACCGCGGTAAATCTGGCTCTCAGCATTGCTTCAGAACAAGATAAAACAGTGTTGCTAGTTGATGCTGACGTACTCAAACCCAACGTACTGAGAACCCTGCGTTTAGAGAGACGTAAAGGCCTTATGGAGTACTTGATGGGCGAGGTAGAAGAAGTATCAGAAGTACTCTATCCCACCAATGTAGATACCCTTAAAATCATACCAGCCGGAAAGTTTGACCATAGGACAACTGAGTTATTAGCTAGTCAACGAATGCACGATACCATTGACGAATTTTCCAATCGATATAAAGATCGTGTAATTATTATAGATACCCCCCCACTCATAGGTATCACTGAGTCTGCTGTGTTAGCTAACTTCGCTGGTCAAGCTGTAGTAGTGGTTGAAGAGGGTCGCTCAAAGCTAAATGACATTAAGTTCTCGATTGAAAGATTGAATCCAGAAATGGCTGTAGGTTTCGTTGTAAACAAGTCCGTCGACAGTAATTCACTAAATGGATATTATGGATACTACTATGCCGAACGAAATGATTAGAATAAGCAAGTTTTCTAAGGTAAGTCATATTTTTTTAGCTGTCATCTCTGTATTCGCGACTACATCACATGCCTTTGCCTCAGACGTCCGAATAACCTCTAGTATCACTACTGAGGCTATTTACCGCGAAAGTGATAACAACGATTCTCGCTCAGATGAAACTGTTGGCCAAGTAAACCCCATTGTAGGAATCAGTTATCAAAGTGCTCGTATTGATGCATCAATTAACGGTCGCGTGACTTATCTGGAACGCAATAATAGTGAAGCATTAAATACGCAGCGCAATACCTTTGGCAGCTATAACTACAACACGAAAGCCGAACTTATCGAGGACTTAATTTTTGTTAGTGCAGACGGAGGTTTTACTTACAGAGATGGCAATGCACTTAACTTCTTAACGACTGATTTTATCAATAACTCTGACTCGTTAACTAAGACCAGAACAAATAGTGTATCGGCCACAGTTAAAACCCAACAAAATCGCGAATTTAATGGTAATGCAGTCGCCCGATACTCATTAGTTGAAACAGATCGCTCTGAACAGGGATCTGAAAGAATTGAAAATAGCAATTACTCGTTAAAAGGAAGTGCAGAAAGCACTTTATTAGACAACGGTGTTATCTGGAATGTTTCAGGTAGTTATGAAGAGACAGATCTCGGTGATACTTCACAAAGTAACTTCATGACGCGAAATTATGTTGCAGGGGCTGAATTTAAAGTCGTTAATAATTTCGGAATTTTCTTAACCACTCTTCATGATGCCTACCAATTTGAAGGCGAAGATGGGAGTAAAAACATTCAAGACTTTTACAGTTTAGGAGCGGGACTCACCTACCGCGAAAATAACCAGCGTTTTATCCGTATAGCAATAAACAAACAAATTGATTCGAGTATAAATGCAGAGCTAGCAGATGATGAAGATATAAACGAAGATGACTACTTCCTAAGCGGTGAACTTCGCTGGGCACTTTCAGAAAGGAGTAATATAAGCGCGAATTACACTAGGCGGTCTACCGGTAGAACGGGTCAACTGGCTTTAAGCTACAACACTCGACAGTTAAGAGCGAGGGTGAATTATAGTGACTCTGTAACCAGTTTTTCAAGGCTTATATCATCCCCTGAAAGCTTAGGCGTATTTGTGTGTCAGCAAGGAAGTTCAGACATAGCAGATTGTTATCAACCGGAGAGTTTAGACTATGAATTAGAAGCTGATGAGGAATTTGTCGACTTCCTTTCTCCAAACTATGAGATATCCGATGCTGTAATAAACCGCGAGTCATTGATTGCTCAAATAGGTCTGCAAGGTAGAATTACTAACTTATCGTTCAACTCTCGGTATTCACTTGATTCCTACATAGATACTGGTCGTCAAACGCGGACAACATCATTGGGGACATCGCTGTCACACCGATTAGGGACAAGGACCAACCTCAACCTATCACTTACCTACGCAAAAGTTGAAAATAATCTAACCAGCACTGTTGGTCTTGATGGAGAAAGTGACAATATTAATGGTTCCATTGTTTTCCAACACAGATTTCGCTCACCATTTTCAGCCAATTTCGGATTCTACTACATAGAACGAGACAATAGTTTATTGGCTGAACAATTAGTTGAACTCAAAGAAAGGAGAGTACAACTTTCGTTTTCATACACATTTTTCAACAGAAATGGGTCGAGAAACTCATTAAATTAAAACATTAATTAACAAGCAGATGCACTACGTTAAATTCACTCGAGGTCGCAGTAGTGACTTATTTTAAAAGTGAATAGGCCTGTGCATATCAAACGAGCTGGGTTAAAAATCTTTATTAATCGTTGCTCTCTCTTTACGGAAAATAGTGCTAAATGGGAAATTTAGTAAGATCGACGCTCATTGATTGGTGTCTTTCTTATCATCACTCTTAAGTCGGACATACGTTTTGAACTTCTTTTTCATAAGCTTATCGACGTATTGCGTCATTTTCACTTTTTGTGAAATGGCGTCATCTAAAGCATCAACTAATTCAGCTAACATATCCAAGTAGTATTTGGTGTCGCGAATAACATTGCCTTTAGGTGTCATGATAGTTTGGCTTTCCGGGTGGTCAGCAAAGCCCATATGCTCCGTCACTTCCGCGCCCGTTTTATCAGGCTCGAACATCTCTGCTTTTACTTCTTCAATTACTTCGTTTACCGCGTCCGCGTCAAAGCTCTCTAGTTCTTCTAAAAAGCCATAGAGCATTACCCTATCCATTAGGGTATTAATTTTACGAGGGATACCGCGAGAGAACATGTGAATTCGTTCAAACGCCTCTTCACTGAATAACTGTGAGCCGTTCCATCCCGCGTGGTGCAATCGGTACTCAATGTATTCTTTGCACTCTTCCAATGAAAGCGGAGCGAGATGGCAAGACGCCACAATACGTTGCCTAAATTGCTCCATATTCGGTGCGCGCAGAATAGGCTGCAGTTCTTCTTGCCCCAGCAAAAAGCTTTGAATCAAAGGTTTGCCGTTCAGCTGAAAGTTACTCAGCATTCTTAATTCTTCAATAGTCTCTAACGGAAGGTTTTGCGCTTCATCAACCAATAGTAAGGCGCGGCGACCCGCTTTGTTTAGATCGTATAAGAAAATTTCAAGCGCTTTTAAAATATCGGCTTTTGAGCGACCTTCCGTAGGGATATCAAATTTAGACGCGACCATTTTTACCAGTTCGTCTGGCGACAGCTTTGGCGTAACAATTTGAGCTGCCGCAATGTCGTCTTCAATTTCTTCAAGCAAGCTGTTTGCTACGGTGGTTTTCCCGGTTCCAATTCCGCCGGTAATAACAATGAACCCTTCAGCTTGAGAAAGTCCATACTGTAGATAAGACATGGCGCGTTTGTGCCATTTACTTGCGAAGAAAAATTCTGGATCTGGGGTTAACTGAAACGGTTTCGAGTTAAGTCCATAATAACTTTCGTACATGCAATTTACCGTTTTTCCATTAAAAATGTGCGTTCGAAAACATGAGTGCGAACACGTGAATTCGAAACAGCGCGCTTATTCTCGTATATATGGTAACCAACATCGCGCGATTATCGAAGCAATATATTCACGCCGAGTCTTATGGGCTGGTTGATCTATGTTGTACAGCAAAGGTCAACAAGCACTAGTTAATTCTGCTAATATAAAGCTACGAGAAATTTCTATACATTGAATTACATTGGCACAAAGTATACCAGCCAACGAAGGCAATACCCACCAGGGAAGTACAAAAGCTACGTGGTATCTCTACTTAGTTGAAAATAAGCTTGGCCAACTCTACACAGGAATTACCACTAACCCCAAGCGCCGCATAGCGCAACACCGAGGAGAGTTAAAAGGGGGCGCCAAGGCCTTAAAAGGTAAGGCACCACTGACCTTTAAAGCCATATTCGAAATGACTGACAAGTCACATGCATCAAAGCTTGAATATGAGGTAAAGAGAATGAGCCGCCCTCAAAAAAACGGGATTATTCGTAAAGGGCAACTCAATGAGCTAATGTGTATGAAAACCCAATTTGAAGATTAAGACATTGGGTTGCGTTAGGTTCGTTATCCAGAAAAGAGTATTCCCCTACCCGCCTAAAACACCATTAATGATCATGGCGTTTCCTATGCTAAGTGTAAACCCAAGTGCAGCTACACCAACGTTATGCTGTTGATCGACTTCCTGCCGGAAATTCATGCCAAATAAAATAATTTTTTTGCTCGCTAGTACCAAAATATGTAGTGCGATTGCTAAGCCAACACTAACAATCAGCCAACCTGTTATATTGCTCACGTAGCCTGATGGGTTATAAATAAGTAAATTCTTCGCTGCCGACACAATCATAGCAGTTCCAAGTAAATTACCAGTGTGCTCGATAGCGAGTGCTAACTGCCCCTTCTCTAGCGCCCCTTGAAATGAGTCGTTTTGATTATCTCTAGCATATCTAAACTCTAAAATACGCGTCATAACAAGCAACATGGTCAGAACCACGGTAAAGCCGGTCACAATAGCAATGATTGCGTTCATGTCGCTGCCATCAACCCACACCATAATATTGCGTAAAACAATTGCGCTTGCCACCAAACTAGCCGCATCAACCAGCGCCACACTCACACTCCTTTCGGCAATCATCGCATGCGTATCAACTTTATTAAGTACTAATTTATCGTGAGCGAAGCGTCCGAACTTCACCAATATAATGCCCACAATGCCGAAAGTTACCATTCCAATCGCCGCTTCTTTATAACCCACGCCAATATGACGGCCAACAACCGAGCTCAATACTATGCACAACGACAGCATGCCTCCCGCAATGCTTATCCCAAATGCGAAATTATCTTTAACACCCAGTTCTTCTGTTACCGAGTATTTCCTAAATGCGCCTGTCAGCCACTTCATAATCATTAGCAGTACTAACGCAATTGCGACATCCATAGCGAGATATATCAGCAGTTCTTGCGTTAGAGGTACTAGTTTTACTAAGGCTTCCACGTTATCTTTGCTCCTTGAACACACAAAGTTCTTCTGATTAGTTTTTGATGTAGTTTCGAAAAATCAGTGATGGCTAATTGAATAGCGTTCATCTAATACAAACTTGTACAACGATGACATCGAACTTGTTCAGATTTATTTTAGTTAGGGCTAAATGACCTGTAGATCACACCCTGGGTTAGCAGGCACTTAACCACATTGAATGCAGAGCTGCACGTTAGCGCACTTAGCAGACCTTGTTTTGAGTACTTGCAATGGCAATTGTGAGTATTCAACCGTAAAACACGAGCGATATCTCATAAGACGCGAGCATTATGCCAACAGACAACGAAAATAGCATGACAAACGTAGAACTTGCCGAAAAATTTTGGCAGCAGTTGTTAACAGCGCCAGCAATTAGTGAAAGTGACAGAGCCGTAATTGAGGCTCATTGTGAAACACTAATGCTCTCCTTCACGCGTTCCTCCTTCTTGGCTGAGACATTGATTCAAAACCCTTCATTTGTTTCTCGCATCGTTGAGCCTTATCAACCACCTGAGAAAAGTGAAGCGCTTAAATCTCTTGGCAATACCATGTCATCTGACTATCTCGCAAACCTAGAAAATGAATTGCACACCGTTGCTAGCGAAGATGACTTACTGCAAGTGTTGAGGGAATTTAGAAATAAAGAGATGGCGCGGATTACTTTCCTCGACGTTTTGAACAAGCAACCCATCGAAATATCACTTATGCAGGTTTCAGCATTAGCTGATGTACTTATTAACGGTGCGTACCACTGGCTTTATCAACATTTAGCAGCGCGCTATGGAAAACCGCAAAGCCATAAACAAGACATGCACATGTATATCTTGGGTATGGGGAAATTAGGAGGAAAGGAACTCAACTTTTCTTCTGATATCGATTTAATTTTTACGTACCCAGAAAAAGGCGAAACCCAAGGTGGTCGAAAAAGCGTTGAGCATCAGCAGTTTTTTACCAAACTCGCGCAAAAACTAATCCAAGCATTGAACAAAGTGACTAATGACGGTCAAGTCTACCGCGTTGACATGCGTTTACGCCCCTTCGGCGATTCTGGCCCCCTTGTGATGCATTTCGCGGCACTTGAAGATTATTATCAAGATCAAGGTCGACACTGGGAGCGCTTTGCCATGGTAAAAGCGCGGGTGATTAACGATGATAATTCGCAAGATGTGAAATGGTTAAAGAGCATTTTGCACCCGTTTACCTTCCGTCGTTACTTAGACTTCACCACATTAGATGCCCTTCGTAACATGAAAAAGCTGATCGCCACAGAAATACGCAGACGCAGACTGAGTAACAATATAAAACTCGGCGCAGGTGGCATTCGTGAAGTGGAGTTTTTTGCCCAAAGTTTTCAGCTGATTCACGGAGGACGAGAGCCAGCATTACAAAGTAAGTCATTACTTCGCACGTTAGACGCATTAACTGAACTCGATATAGTCGAACGCGATGTAACGCAACAGCTAAAAAGTGACTATTTATTCCTAAGAAAAGTAGAGCACACGCTTCAACAAGCTCAAGATCGCCAGACCCAAACTCTTCCTGAGTTACCTTGGCAACAAGCTGCGCTTATTGAAGTCATGGGTTTTGATTCTTACAGTGAATTTTTAGTGCATTTAGATACTGTAATGGCGCGTATTCATGCCCATTTCAACGAGTTAGTAGAAGAGTCTCATGATATGCACTCAGAAGAAGACCAGCTTTTCACTGCCTGCCAAGATGCGTGGCGTCTTGCATTGCAAGAGGATGAGTTTACTGAAACCTTTGGCGAATACCTGTCTGCCAGCGATATTAAAGGCATATATTCTATTCTTGTCGCCTTCAAGGATAAGCAACGCAATTATCGCATAGGCCAAAAAGGTGAAGACACGTTAAATAAATTGCTTCCCGAAATTTTGTATGTGCTCATCAACCAACATCCAAACTACATCCCACAAGTACTCGACCGTTTACTTGGTGTTATAGAAGCGATTACAGGCCGAACCACTTACCTTGACTTATTACTTGAAAATCCGGATGTACTAAAACAGTTAGTAAGGCTATGTGAACGGAGCGACTGGATTGCTCAAGAAATTAAGCGCTTCCCGTTACTGTTAGACGAATTACTCACGCCGTTATACCTAGGTCAGCAAAATACCGATATCCATACCAGCAAGCAGGAATATCAGCTGGAACTACGTGAAATCATGCTTCGTATTGAACAAGACGATGTTGAAATGCTTATGGATGGATGGAGGCAGTTCAAACTTTGCCAACAGCTTCGCATAGCCGCCAGCGACATCAGTGAATCACTACCTATAAACAACGTGAGCGATAAGCTTACGGTGCTAGCTGAAGTGATATTGGAGAACGTAGTAGATGCTGCCTGGATGCAAATGCAACAGCGCTATGGCGTTCCAGCACACCTAGAGGGAACTGACAAAGGATTTGCCGTGATCGGCTATGGAAAACTAGGCGGGTATGAATTAGGTTACGGCTCAGACTTAGATTTAGTGTTTTTGCACAATGCCCCTCGCGGCATAAGTACAGACGGTAAGAAGTCTATTGAAGCGCAACAGTTTTACATTAAGTTGGCGCAGCGCATCATGCATCTTCTCAATACGAAGACGTTGTTTGGACAATTATACGAAACCGACTTGCGTCTACGCCCTTCTGGCAATGCGGGATTGTTATGTTGCCATATCGATGGTTTCGAGAAATACCAGACCGAAGAAGCATGGACTTGGGAACATCAAGCGCTGGTTCGTGCAAGAGCCATTTGCGGAGACCCACGCCTTTTGAATGACTTCACGCAGGTAAGAAATTCCATACTAACTCGCTCTAGAAACGCTAAAACGTTGGCTGACGATGTGTGCAAAATGCGTTTAAAAATGCGGGAGCACTTGCTTTCAAAGGACAACGACAAGGTAGACTTAAAGCAGTGTGTAGGTGGTATTACCGATATCGAGTTCATGGCTCAATATCTTGTACTCGCTAATGCAAAGTCACAAGCTGCTATGACAGAATATCCTGACAATCTTCGCATTTTTGACGCCGCAGCCAAGACCAACATTATTGATGTCGCCACTGCGCACAAACTGCAAAAGGCGTATTTAAAGCTGCGAGAGCAATACCACCATTTAACGTTAGCAGATACCAAGTACGCAGATCAGAGCGAAGAACTAGATGCCATACGAGAGCAAGTAACCATTCACTGGAATGCACTATTTGGCACGTGAAGCGGCTAGGCGATGAAGCTTAACCTCTAACCAAACGACAGTTGGTGGTGAGAAATTCTGTTTCTTGAGCAGTCACCACCAGCGAGCGTTGCTCTGCACATAAATATGCTTTTACTTGCCCTTCAAAACTACTGTCTATGGCACTGGCAATTTTAGCAAGCGATCCTGCAACCGTGTTGTCCAATTGAAACTGGTGCTTAATAACAAAGTCTTGCTCCAGGTTCCATATCACCTGCATGCCTTCAGCTTGAGCGTATTGCGAAATAGCTTCGCGCAGTGTGTTCCCTTCCTGGAACGTGCGGTATTTATGTTCGCCGGACCAATTCTTTTCAACCGGACGTGTTTGGCTAGACATTTGTGCAAGCTTGTTGTCTAAATTAGGATCAACGCCCGCAATATCCAATACAAAATCTCCCTGCTCATCTTCTGCTGGGTCAGTAGCAGACATACGAAAGTCTCGATAGAACTCACTTAACCCACGTGATACAGACTTTTCTTCCGCTTGCCCTTGAGGAACAGGCTCTTGGTCCTGTGTTTGAAGCATGTAAATGAGTACGCCAGCAATGATAACAAGCACTGCTGCTATGCCAATTTGCTTTGCCCAAAACGATGAACTTGAATAACTTGTCTGTCCCATACCTTACCAATGTGTAGCCACTTTTAATCGAAAATCAGCTTATGCTATGTGTATGAACTTAAGCATAATTCTTCTATTTTAGTCTACCTTCGAACGGAAAGCCTATTATTCTATTTATCTAATTTTCATCGCTAGGTGTTTATTCATACACAGCTATAGTGATTTATACAGCGATTCAGGGTTACCTTCCGGTCTGGTTTTAAATCGCTTGTGCATCCACAAATAGCTTTCTGGCTGTTCTTTAACCGCAGCGTCTACATGTTGATTCAGTAATGTTAGTGCTTCAGCGTCTTCCATATCGCCTAACTGAGAAAGCGGTGGATAGATTTTAATTTTGTAACCGCGTTTGGTGTATTGCGACGTGATGATCATTGGCTCAGAGTGACTACGTCGAATAAACATCAGCGTTGCTGTAGTTGTCGCGGTATCTTTCACCCCACCAAATGGAACAAAGATACTTTGTTTCGGGCCATAATCCTGGTCGGGCAAATACAAACAAAGTTCTTTATCGTCAAGTGCAGCAAGTAAGGCTTTTGCGTTGCGCTTATCAATCATGTATTTGTTCGAGCGGTTTCGCCCATGATACTGAAGGTAATCAACGAGAGGGTTGTTGTGTTTGCGATAAAACGCGATGCTTGGACGGAAGAAGCCAATACCTCTACAGGCAAATTCCAGATTCATATTGTGAAGTGCCATACCAAAGACACCTTTCCCATTTGCAAGGGCCGCTTCAACATGCTCAGTGCCTTCAATCTCAATGGCTCGTTTTACGCGCCAGCTAGGCCACCACCATCCCATAGCAGTTTCAAATAGTGCCATGCCTGTACGCCGCACATTTTCTTTGTAAAGCGCCTCTACTTCACTGGCGGAAAGTGTAGGGTTCCAGAGCGTCAAGTTACGCTTTGCGACTTTTGCCCGTTTAGGAACAATTAATGCGATAAGTTTACCGGTACCGCCACCGATAGCGCGTATCACGGGTAAAGGCAACCATGTAATCGTATAAAGAACGAAAACACCTAACCATACAGGCCAAAACTTAGGGCCTAAAAATGCTAGTTTAAATTTAGGAGCTTTAATTGCCGCCGCCAATGTCTGTATCCTTTGAAACGAAGTGGGCGGCATTGTAGCAGAAGGTTTTTGGTGGGGCTAATTGAGACAGACAGCCCACAGTGCCCTTGCGATAAATAGAAGCGCTTAAGCAGAGAGAGCCCATACTTGCTTTCTCTGCTTAAGAAACATATTGCTTGTTATCAATACAAACTGAAATCAGGTCACTAATATTCTTTATCGATTTGCTTCAACTTTTTCTCAAACGATTCATATTGTTCTTTTGAGTCATAGTCAAAATGGTATTGATTGTGAAAGCCGAACTGCAGCTTCACATTAACGTCTTCAATGTAAAGCGTATAGCCATCGTGATCTGTAAACGCAGTGATCCCATTAAGCTTATACTGTTCATCTTCTTTCGCGCCATGCTGGCGAATCTTGTCGAAAACCTGAAGTAAGAACTTGCTGTCTAATTCGTTTTTCATTGTAAATCCATTGTTGAGAATTTATCTATTTTTACACAATCAAACGATTTTTGGATTTATCTCGGGCCTATATTTAAAACGACTATGCGAGTTAATAACTACAACCTAAAAGTTGTAGCGAAAACCTAAATTTACAATATGCGCAGAAAAATCATCTTTGCCACCAAAGTAGGTGTATTCCACGCGTACCATCGACTGTAAGCCTAAGTAGTAATCGAAGCCTAGCCCAGCTAATCCTGCGATAATTGTGTCATCGTATCCACACACAGCGGCTTCTGGGCCACAGGTATTGCTATCTATCGACGCGTGCTCGATGTCAACGCTTGCCACGCCTAATTTATAATACAGCTCACCTTTCTGGCTACTCGCTTTACCTAGTAACGCCAAATAAGGGCCTTTAGATGAGATTGATTGTTCGTCGTTATCTGTATCAATAAAGGAGATATAGCCACCTTCTACATACCACTGACGGTGAAATTGATAGCCTAAAGCAGCTGAATAGCTAATATCAGACTCATTATCTATTTCAGTATCTACGTTGCCAAAGCCAATATTTGCCACTGCATATCCGTTGGCTGATGCTAGTCCAGAAAAACCCAAGCTTGTTATAGCTGCACTTCCAATAAGGAACTTAGCGAAAAATGATGAAAGACGGCGCATTTTAATTACTTCTCCATGTTAAAGAACGCTCACTATAAAAGACAATGCCTCTGATTAAAACGAACAAACAGAGTTTAGATGAATACAGTTAACTGATAGCTGCACGAACAAGCGGTTTTATACCAGTCCGCATAGATAATTTCCCACACAGCGAGAGGTAAAATGTTCGTAATCGCGGCGTGTTACCGCAGGTATAGTGGTTCTACATCAAGGTGACACAACAACCAGCGCGTTTTTTGACCATTAAATATCAGCAATGTTAATCCCTTGCATCACACCTTCGTATAAAAAAGACGCAGATAGTTTATATAACCACATGATTATTTGATAATTTTTACAAAATTTGATCTTTTTTAAATTAGGTGTAGTATTAACCTAAACAACTGGTCAGATGAGCGGATGAGTTATTATGAGTATCAGAACTAGCTTAAAGAAAGTATTACCCCCAATTTCAATCACAGAGCAAGAAGCCTTAGATGCAGGCGACGTGTGGATTGAATCTTCTATTTATCAGGGTAAGCCTGACATGCAGGCGCTACGCGATATCCCTCAGGCAAAACTGAGCGCAGAAGAACAAGCATTCATGGACGGTCCAGTAACCGAGTTGCTGAACATGATCGATGATTTTGAATTAGGCAACGGCAAGCACATTCCTCAGGACGTTTTAGACTTCCTAGGTAAGAACCGTTTCTTCTCTATGATCATTCCAAAGAAATTTGGTGGTCTTGAGTTCAGCCCGTATGCAAACTCTACTATCGTTGCCACTATCGCAGCGAAAAGCGGTGCAATTGCAGTAACCGTAATGGTTCCTAACTCATTAGGTCCAGGCGAGCTTCTTATGCACTACGGTACAACCGAGCAGCAAGATTACTGGCTACCTCGTCTAGCAGACGGTCGCGATATTCCGTGCTTTGCGCTTACCAGCCCTGAAGCAGGTTCTGACGCAGGTGCTATTCCTGACGCGGCTATCGTGACTAAAGGCGAATTCAACGGTGAAGAAGTGCTTGGTTTACGTGTAAGCTGGGACAAGCGCTACATTACACTTGCACCAATTGCGACCGTACTAGGTCTTGCGTTTAAAGTATTCGATCCAGACCAACTACTTGGCGACAAATTAGAGCTTGGGATTACCTGTGCCCTTCTACCTAAGTCTCACCCAGGTGTTGAACTTGGTAATCGTCACGACCCAATGGGTGTACGCTTCTACAACGGTACTACTCGTGGTCAAGATGTATTCATACCTATGGACTTCATCATTGGTGGTCAAAAGAACATTGGTCGTGGCTGGCAGATGCTAGTTAGCTGTCTAGGTGCAGGTCGTGGTATTTCACTTCCAGCAATGGGCGTAGCGACTGCACAATCTGCATTTAAAGGCACGGTTGAATATTCTTTCGTACGTGAGCAATTCGGTCTTCCAATTGGTCGTTTTGAAGGTATTCAAGAGAAAATGGCAGACATCGCGGGTAAGACGTTCTTACTTGAGGCTATGCGTGTTCTTACAACTGAAGGTCTAGGCCTAGGCGTGAAGCCATCAGTAGTTACCGCTATTGCTAAATATCACATGACTGAACTAGGTCGTGATGTGATGAACTCTGCTATGGACATCCAGGCAGGTAAAGCGATTCAACGCGGTCCTCAGAATACGTTAGCGGGCGGCTATGCTGCGCTTCCTATCGCGATTACGGTAGAAGGTGCAAACATTCTTACCCGTAACTTAATGATCTTCGGTCAAGGTGCAATGCGTTGCCACCCGTACTTGAAAGACATGGTTGACCTAATCCACAGCAACGAAAGTTCAGCGGATGCAGAGTTCAACAAAGTACTTCGTAAGACTGTTGGCTTCAGCGTTAAAAATGCATTCCGCAGCCTAGGTAAAGGCTACCTTCCTTTCCTACGCGAGAGCGAGTCTGCATTACCTGAAGTTCGCAAGTACGAGAAGCGTGTAAACAGCATTTCTGCAAAGCTAGCTCCACTTGCTGACTTGTCACTTGCAGTACTAGGCGGTGACCTTAAGAAAGCTGAGCTTTTATCAGCACGTCTAGGTGACGTAATGAGCTACCTATACGGTGCAATGGCGGCAATTCGTTTCTACGAGCAGCGCATTGAAGACAGAAAACTTGCGCTACCGTATTTCGAATACGCAATGCAGTGGTCTTTACAACAAGCGGATCAGGCAATTGTTAACTTTATCAACAATTTCCCGAATACGGCGACACGTGGTCTAATGCGTCTTCTTACAAACACCTACACCAACAGTGTTGCGGGTATCAGCGATGACCTAGTGCGTGAGCTTTCTATCGCGTCTATGCAAGACAACAGCGTGAAAGAGCAGCTTACTCACCTTGTTCGCGTTACGCCTGGAGATGGCAACGACATCAACGAGCAAGCGTTCAAAGCGAAGCACGCGGTAGCGCACCTTCTTGGCAAAGTGCAAAAAGCACTTCGCAAAGAGCCTGTAGTGCCGTTCATTTCTTTTGAGCATGCACTTAACAAGCTTCAAGAAAAAGGCGTAGTAACGGCTGATGAAGCTGCTAAGCTTCACGACTATAACGAAAAACGCAAGCTAGCAGTTCGTGTAGACGAATACACGTTCGATATGGAACTTGTTCCAGCGTCTCAAACGCTTAAAGCGATTGATGGCGGTCAAAACGCTGCTTAAACTGTCATAATTGCAGTAACTTGATTAACAAAGCCCCATCCTTGAGATGGGGCTTTTTGTTTAGGGTCACTCACATTCACTTTTCATTGTTCAGTTCATACTCTACCCTTATATTATCGTTATTTTCTTTAACAAGGATTTGTGTTGTGAAAACGATACGCTCTGATTTTTTCCAGTTTGTTTCAACGGGTGTTGTTTTCTTAGCCTTAATTCTGCTATTTAGTTCGAATGTTAAAGCACAGCATGATGATACTAATTTCGTCATCGGAGAATTAAATCACCCTCGAGTGGGCAGCTTTTATAAACCTCTTATTAAGCGAGCGTATCAAGATATTGGTATCGAGGTTACATTCGAACAGGTCGGTGGTGAACGAGGCTTGCGGCTTTTAAATGAAGGAATGACAGACGCTGACATTATTCGCTATGACGTAGCTTCTCAGCCTGACAACAACATTGTAATTGTTCCCCCGGCCCTATCGCATGGCGCGTCGTTTTTATTATGTATACGAGGGGTAGAGTGTAATAAAAGCATTATTCAGCAGCCTGATAAGGCGATAGCTGTAACCACCCGCTTTTTCTTTAACATGCACGCCAAACCTGGCGAGTTGAATGCCAACATCTTTGAATTTGATGACTTTCATCATGTAATCACTTTACTGCTCAACGGGCGATTTGACTACGCTATTTTACCGAGTGACTATTTTGAAGAAGCCATTTTCGATCAATCTGGAATTGAGTATATACCTCTAGTGGAACACGAATTGGTACACGTTATTCATAAGAAACATAGCCACTTAATTGACCGACTTTCTGCAGCAATCGCCAAGCAGCTTCAGCTACTCAAAGCCGCGGAGAGTGAATAAATAGAAAACGCCCGCATCAATTGCGGGCGTTAATTGAACAATAACTAGTATCTTCGCACTAGATATTTGCTCGTTAGTCGAACATATATTTAAGCGACAGTACCGTAGTACGACCATTTAGCGGTCTTCCGCGGACATAATCACCTGTTGAAATCTCTCCAAAAGGTGTTCCTTCTACTTCAGTTACTACAAATTCGTCTGTAGCATTGTTCATGTTTAACGACACTGAAAACTGGTCATTAACCCAATACGTAGCGAATAAGTTTACAAGGTTATAGCCTTCTTGTTTCAGGTCATTATTATCTTGTACGTAGTACTCTGTCGAACCTTGCAGCGAAGCACCAACTGACCAATTGTCAGTGACATACTCAGGTGTAATAGTCCAGATCAAATCAGCTTGACGTCGAGGCGTATTTCCTACGAGCGATTGGTCATTAGCATCTTTACTGATTTCAGCATCTGTCCATGTTAAGTTACCTGACATCACAAAATTGTCAGTTGCATTCCAACGACCTTCTAGCTCAAGACCAGTTGCTTCGTATTCACGCATGAAAGTTAGACCACTTGTTACTTCTGCTTGCGTATCTTCAGTAACAGTATCAAACAAAGTAGCGTTAACCATTAGGTCTTTAGTACCGTACTTGTAACCAATTTCGAACTGCTTGGTTGTGTCGTAACCTGAAGTTGTGCTTGTTAGGCTACCATCCGCGTTCAACGTACCGCCAATTTGAAGTAGGCGGTCAGCAATGGCACGGCCACCTTTAGAGTAACGAGCGAAGAACGTCTGGCTATCGCTCAGTAGGTATGAGCCACCAATTGAGTAAGACGTGTTATTTGCACTGTAATCTACGATTTGTGACGCCGCACCAGCACGGTTTAGGTTGATTACACCACCGCGGATAAAGCCGCTATTAGTTGCAGAAGCATCTTCAATTTGCTCAATCACACCGTTACCGTTTAGGTCGAAATCAGCATTACCACCACAGCAAGAGCTAATAAGCTCGCCAGAAGCTTCTGTGGTATCGTGACGTACCGACGCATCAATTAGAATGTTGTCCGATAACTCAAAGCCAACGTTCATGTAAGGTGCTTTAGTCACATAGTTAAGGTCCCATTCCCAAGAAAGGAAGCTTGCCGATAGTAGACCATCAGACACTAGCTCAACACCGTCTGCATCTGTAATAGTAAGCAACTGAGAGTTGTCACCATCAAGTGTTTGAATAAACGTCTGCCAGCTTGACCAGCTTGTAGCGATGTCTTGATTTGAGTAGTAGTAACCTACTGTTAGGTCGATACCGTTATCAAACTCTTTACGCAAACTGAAATCGTTGATCATGTTGCCAAGGTCGTTAATTCGCGTGTCAAACTGAAGATTTGTAAATGCTTGACCCGTATACACTTCACCTGCGCCTGGGCCGTTGGCTAATACTACGCTTGTGCTGTCACAATTTAGCGCATTGCCATCACCGTCGGTTGCACCAGCGCAAAGTGCTGAAGCAAAGTTTGAAACATCACCTGGGCCTGCAGGGAAACCGTCAGTAAATGGCGCGATGAAGCCACCAGAAATATCTGAAATACGGAATTTGTTTAATAAGAACAAATTCTCAGCCACTTCCAAGTCTACTTCTACACCAAATGAGTTTACTTTTGACTCGATGCCGTCGCGAACGTCACGGTTTTCCGGATTACCGAAGCTGTCAAAAGTAGAAATATTTGTGTTGTAAGCTGAGTTTAATGCCTGTGAGCTGGCATCGTAACCAGGTACCGGGCCATATTCACCATCGCCTTTCACCAATACCGGAGAAGGAAGGTATGTTGATACTTTGTCATCAAGGTTTTTATAGAAGAAACGGATGTGACCGTTATCTAGCATCTTAGTGATATTGAACTTAACCTGACCGCCTTGGTCGCCATTGTATCCCGTTTCTCGCGGGCCCTCTCCACCACGGGCAAAGCCAGCAATGTGGTAGTAAAGGTCGTCGCTAATTTCACCGCCATAGCGAAAATCTAAACGAAACTCTTCGTAATCGACGCCAAATGACGTTCCAATGGCACCGCCACCTACTTCGCCCGTGTTACTGATCAAGTTAATAACACCGCCTGGCGAGTTACTTGCGAATGTTGACGCTGAACCACCGCGTACTGCTTCCACATTCGCTACTGACCAGTCGTAGCGTAAAAAGTTATCGGCATTGCCAAAGTTAATATCACCATATTCTAAAACAGGTAAACCGTCTTCATGGATTTGCAAGAATTTAGAACCACCCGTCGCAAGTGGAATACCGCGAATAGTAATATTTGCGTTACCGCCACCGCCTGAAGACTCGGCACGAATACCGGGTAACGCGCGAAATACCTCAGCGGTAGAACGAGGAGCTAGTTTAAGAATATCGTCTTCGTCGAATGCACTTACAGAAACACTAGCTTCTTGCATCGTTGCACCACCCGGTGCAGCGGTAACCACAATCTGTTCGAATTTTTCTTTCGACTTTGCGTCAGCATCAGCTGTTGATGATTCCTGCGCGATAACCGAGCCCGAAAAAGCGGCGAAAATCGCTAGGGTCAAAGCGTTGAGTGTGTGATTTTTGTTCATTTTTTCTCCGACAATGTGTTGAATTTGTTAAATCCAAGGTAGCCTCTGTCCCTTTAACGTAGGGAGGCGGTAGCACAATTTAAACTTAATCGATTAAGAATTTATAACAAAGGAACAACATTGTAAACATCCTGTGAAAAGTTTTTACTCTTGCGCAGCGCCTTATTTAACTTTTGTATACTTAAGTTTTAGCTATATTTAGCGGTTCACATCGCTGATAAGAAATAAAAAGCAATATCGATTAAGAGCACTACACTTTCAGGTATTTAGAACGAACTGTGAAAAACATAGATAGACTAAAAGCGGGTTGCTTTAGTCGAATTTTAAAATGCCCCCGTCATATGCATTATATTTAGCCTATACTACAATCATTTAGTGCACTTAAGTTTGTACGCTTCCCGCTACTCTGTACGACTAAATTTGCTTTTGAAGTAATGCATTAAATTTGAATCACAATGTAATTAAGGCTTTATCCGGTTGAACACGTATCAAGAATCGATATCACAAACTGAAATAGAACGAGACACAACCGACATGCTAATTGGCAATAGCTTTGTCGGCTTCTTGATGACGATATTTGCCTTTTCTGGCCTGGTATTTTTCTTTGAAAGCGACTCCCCTTCAACATTTGCAAATAAACTACAGATTTGGGGAGTAATGGTGTGCGTCTCACTTCTGAGGCTAATTGATGCATTATATTGGCGCACTAATTTGGCAGGAAAAGCTTATAACCCGCGCCCTGCTTTGATTCGGTTTTCGACCGGTCTCTATGTTACGGGTTGTATTTGGGCGCTTTATTCAGTGCTTTTCTATTCATCCATGACAACTGTCGAACTAGCAGCGACTATGGTTGTACTCGCCGCTATGTCCGGAGGAGCTGGAACCGTCCTGTCTCCGAACATAAAACTCGTCGGATTCTACTCTACTGCTCTTCTTGTACCTATGTCGTTATGTGCGTTAATAGATGCTAGCGGGAAATTTTTTGTTTTAGGTGTGCTTGGCTTGGTTTTCTGGTTTGGTATTTTCGCCAGTGCTTTTCGCTACCATCGCTTTTTCATCAGTACGTTACACCTTAAAGCTAAGAATAATAGTTTGATGGAACAGATGCGTATTGAGCGTAGTGAAACAGTTAAAGTAAACAAACTACTCATAGCTTCAAACGAAAAGCTCGATGCATCTAACGCCAACCTTGAAGCGGAAGTGGAAAGAAGAACGGCGGATTTATATCGGTTGTCTAACAGAGATCCACTGACAAATTTGCTTAATCGCAATGGCTTTCTCAAGCATCTCAACAATTTGATAGACACTACACGTGCCCTTGATAACTCGCTCGCCCTTTTATTTATCGACTTAGACGGATTCAAGCAAGTTAACGACAGTTTAGGACATAAAGTCGGCGATATTGTCCTTGCCGAAATTGCCAACAGACTTCGTAACTATACGGAAGAAAATCACCTAGGAAGATGGGGAGGAGACGAATTCGTCGCCGTAATTCCTTATGCTAATGTTGATACCGCAAAGGCCGTAGCACACGCTATGCGCAGTGGCGTCACTATTCCCATTATTGCGAACGACAATCAGGTAACGTTAGACGCCACTATCGGCATCGCTATGTTCCCCGTTCATGGCGACAGCGCTGTTGATTTAATTCAACAGGCCGACCTGACTATGTATGATCAAAAGCGTAAGCAAAGAGGCTCTATTGGCGTATTTAACGAAACGTTGCACAACGAAATAAAGCGAGAGCAGCGCCTTTGTGAACGCTTAAGATTAGCCATTGAAAATAGTGAGTTTACTGTTTTTTATCAACCTATCATTGACGTCACGACAAACTCCTTGTCGTCAGTAGAAGCGCTTTTACGGTGGAACTGCGACGGAGAAAATATCTCTCCTGCGGTATTTATCCCCCTTGCAGAGCGCAGCGGGCTAATGCCAGAAATAGGTGCGTGGGTATTAAATAGAGCGCTTATCGACCTTTCACATTGGCGGTTCAAACCCGGTCTCGCAATGTCGATAAATGTATCAGTCGCGCAACTGCTCGATGATAGCTTCTTTAAAGTTTTAGACAATGCCCTCAGCACAACTAAAATTTCACCAGAACGCCTCTACCTAGAAATAACTGAAAGCGTATTCGCTATTGATAAAGATCTAGTGACTAAACGAGTGAGCGAACTTGTAGCCCGTGATGTCAAAATATCAATTGATGACTTTGGTACAGGTTATTCATCTTTAAACCGTCTTCAATCTATGCCATTCAATTTTATTAAAATTGACCGCTCTTTTATACAGAATAGCTCTGAAGAGAGTGATACCATAATAAGAGCAACACTTTTAATGGCTAAAGAGTTTGGCTGTAAAACCATTGCAGAGGGCATCGAAACTGAGCAGCAAAGGCAACATTTGTCGCAGCTTGGAACCGACTATTTGCAAGGCTTTTACTTCGCTAGACCAATGAACGCCAACGACCTTATTTCTTGGTATAACGAAAACTACTAATAACCATGGCTCAACTTTATTTTTATTACTCTGCAATGAACGCAGGGAAGTCTACATCACTCCTCCAATCAGCTTATAACTACCGTGAACGCGGTATGCATTCAGTGATTTATACCGCAGCGCTTGATGATCGATACGGCGTTGGGAAAGTCACTTCTCGTATCGGCTTACAAGCAGATGCCAAGCTATACGCAAAAGGCGATGACTTGTTTGCCTCAATAAGCAAAGACTGCGAAGCGTTAAAGCCCGACTGCATTTTTATTGACGAAGCACAGTTCTTAACAAAGGCACAAGTAAAGCAACTAGTGGACGTAGTTGATGAACTTGATGTGCCGGTACTAGCCTACGGCCTGCGTACCGACTTTTTAGGTGAAACCTTTGAAGGCAGTCATTATTTGCTGGCTTGGGCAGATAAACTATCTGAACTAAAAACCGTTTGCCATTGCGGTAAAAAAGCAAGTTTCGTGGTGCGTTTAGACGAAAATGGCAATGCTGTAAAAAATGGTGATCAAGTACAAATTGGCGGCAACGACACCTATGAATCAATGTGTCGCAAGCACTTTAAAGAACTGGTTTGGGACTAAATCCCAACGTCAAGTAACCTAACTAAAATAAGCGGTCTCTGAACCTCATATCTGTTGCGGGCTATAGCATTTATTGTCCGCTTCTCATTCTCTAAAAAATTTGCCACTCCCCCTTCAGCTCTTTGCCAGATTTCAATCGGCGTTATCCAAACTTTCTCGGTACTATTTAGAGGTAGCAAGAAAAAGCATTAAGCATTCTTGCTAGCCACGAGTAGCCGTTTATGCCCTATATTTGAAAACACTTTTCTTAAACAATTAAGAAAACACTTGCGTATGAGTAAAACAACTACTATTGTTAAAACGTTGTAAATAATAAAACCTTTGTTTAACACACTCAGCAAGGTATGACTCATGAAGCACACCAGTACGTTTAAACCTGCGTTAATCGCTATTTCAATTACCGCCGCCCTTAACTGCGGTTCAGTAGTAGCACAAGACACACCAGACGACGAACAAGTAGAAATTATTCAAGTTTCGGGGATTCGAGGCTCTTTGATGCGCGCCCAAGCGGTGAAAATGGACAACGACTCCATTGTTGAGGCCATTTCCGCAGAAGACATTGGTAAGCTTCCAGACTCTTCAATCGCAGAATCACTTGCCCGCTTGCCAGGCCTTTCAGGCGAGCGCGTTGGGGGACGAACGTCTGGTATTTCGGTACGTGGCTTCAAAGAAGACTTTACCGGCACCTCGCTGAACGGACGAGAGCTTATCGGTATTGGCGATAACCGTGGCGTAGAGTACGACTTATACCCTGCTGAAATCATGACAGGTGCCACAATTTACAAAACCTCTGACGCTTCTCTTATTGTCCAAGGTATTGGCGGTACAGTAGACTTGCAAACGGTACGCCCTCTAGCAGCCCAGGAAACCCTTACCGTCACTGGGGTCTACGAACTTGGTGGCAACGATTCAGATAATCCAGAGTTCGACAATAGCGGCAACCGTTTTGCCCTTTCCTTTGTAGAAAAGTTTGCAGATGACACGGTAGGTCTCGCACTTGCCATTGCATCAACGGAGTCCCCCAGAAACGAGAGAAAATACGGTGTTTGGGGATATGGTGAGAATGACGATGGTCAGGTGCTTCCGTTTGGTTTAGACACTCAGGCCATTAGCCGCGTGCTAGAACGCGACACGATTTCAGCCATTCTTCAATGGCGTCCCACCGATAGACTAGACATTGTTTTTGATGCGCTAGATATTGATTATTCCGACTCAGGTGTTATTCGCGGTTTCATCGAACCCTTCGCTGCAGCAAATGTAAGCGGTACAGGCATTAACAACTCGGGCACGCAAGTTAACGCGAATCCAGTACTGCGTACAGATCCCGCGCAAAAAGATGGCGAGCTTCAAACCTTCGGTTTAAATATCAAATACGACATAACCGATGAGTGGTCTCTTACTTTAGATGTGGCAGACAGTGAGTCGAACAAACGTGACTTGCGTGGTGAATCGTACGCTGGTTTAGCGCGTTCTGGTGCGCTCGGCGAAGGGCAATTAGGTTCACGTCAATTCGAAATGAGCACTGATGGTATTTACTTTACCGGCAGTAGCGGCCTTGATGCATTCTCTGATCCCACCATGTTACAGCTTGCGGGTCCTCAAGTTTGGGGGGGCGGTATGGCTAACATTGCCGATCAGTTTACCACCGATGTTTTACAGGCAAATGGTCAACCGTACAGCTATTTCAACGCCCAAGACGGCTTCCTGAACTTTGCTGATTTTGAAGAAGAGTTGACCACAATACGTTTTGAGGCAGTTGGTTATGTAGATTGGGGAATCTTCAACACTTTTACGGCCGGCGTAAACTATAGCGACCGATACAAAGCAAAAGATAACAAAGGTTTCTTCGCAACCGCTTCATCTTATCCATTTTCTGAAGCGATCCCTGAGCAGTATCTGTACAACGGCTTAGCTGACTTAACCTGGGCTGGCATGGGTTACGTTGTAGCCTACGACGGCTTTGCCCCTTACAACGATGGTGAATATACGCTTAATGATGCAGGGCTTCTAGAGCCTGATCGTTTAGGTGATACCTACACCATTGATGAAGAAGTCACTACATTATACGCCCAGCTAGACTTTGAGACTGAAGTTCAAGGTTTCAATGTAAAAGGTAACGTGGGTGCACAATATGTACAAACGGACCAAAGCTCAACGGGTTTCATTGGTATTGTAGGCCCGAACTTTGCCGTGTGTGACGACGATGGCAACGAAGTGGTTGATGCGGACTGTATTATTACCGATGGCGATGATTACTCTCACTTCCTCCCTAGCCTGAACGTAAGTGTCGAACTTAATGAGAATCGCTATTTGCGTTTTGCGGCATCGAAAACCATTAGTCGAGCACGTATCGACCAAATGAAAGCATCGGGCTTTGTTAAGTTTGATCAAAATATTGAACTGATTGCCACAGAAAATTCTGAGGCAGCGGTGAGAGAGTTCGGGTCGCCTTGGTCTAAATTTACAGGTAACCCAACCCTTCGTCCGTTAGAAGCCAACAACTTTGACATTTCATTTGAAAACTACTTCGATGAAGAAGGTTATGTCTCAATTGCGCTTTTCTATAAAGATTTGGTTAATTGGACCCGCGACGGTAACCAGCTTATTGATTTCACGAACGACGTGACCAATGACGGTGCTAACTACTTCATCCCTGGATTCCATGACAGGATCGTAGACGTTGCGGGTAACTACGGCCCGCAAGACACGCCTTACGAAGTGGGCGATTTAGTAACTCCGCCAGACCAGGGCTTCTATTCATTCTTCGAAGATGGCCTAAAAGGTGAAATGAAAGGGGTTGAGCTAACGGCCAATGTTCCTTTGAGAATGCTCACTGACTCTCTGGATGGATTTGGTATTGCCGCTTCTGCGACAATCCTAGATGCGGAGCTTGAAGATGGAACAGCCATTCCAGGCCAATCAGACAATACGTACAGCATTACAGCGTACTATGAGATGAACGGCTTTGAGATTAGGGTTGCGGCAACCGATCGTTCTGAGTTCCTTACGTATCAGCGTGGAGGTTCAAACAAAATTGAGCCTGCAACTCGTAACGCCGTTACCCAAGTCGATGCTCAAATTAGCTACGATTTTGCAGATAGCGGAATTGAGTACTTGGAAGGGCTAAGAGTGTCGTTACAAGGCGTAAACCTGACTGATGAGAAAGAAGAAACCATTGATGATGCGGGCATTGTTACGCTCCGCCGCGAGTTTGGTCCTTCTTATATGCTAAACCTCAACTATTCGTTCTATTAAAAGGGACCATCCCTTTTGAACGCACGAAAATAATGGCACGCACCTTTAGATAGTGGATACGTGCCTTGCATTACTGCCATGTAAAGTGTGGCAGTAATGCGCAACTCTGATACTGTTTAATTTCACCCTTCTTTTATTGCAGAGCCTTTAATGACAACACCACACCGAATTGTTATTGCTGGAGGCGGCACAGCAGGTTGGATGGCTGCCAACCTTTTAGCTCACCGCTGGGCTAATCAAGCTGTGACCATCACACTCATAGAATCAGAAGACATTGGCACTATAGGCGTAGGCGAAGGCTCGACACCTACTCTCAAGCGTTTCTTTCAAACTCTTGATATTCCTGAGTATGATTGGATGGAAGAGTGCCAAGCAACGTATAAAGTTAATATCAAGTTCACGGGCTGGAATGGCAATGATTCACACAGCTATTCTCACCCCTTTATTAGCCAGTTAGATGTTTTTAGTGAACGGGCATTTCACGTTAACGCCTTAACCAGAAGACTGGGCCTCGATGTTGAAACTCGACCTGATAAGTTTCTTATGGCTGGGTATTTGGCAAAGAAAAACCTTGCCCCTCTTCCCTCACATAATTTTCCATTCGATATAGAATACGGCTACCACTTTGACTCTCTAAAACTTGGACGATTTTTACGCGAGCGCGCTAAATCAAAAGGCGTATATCACGTTGTTGGTAATATTGAATCGGTGCATACCTCACCATCTGGCGACATTTCACATCTCGTCTGTCAAGACGGACAAAAACTTGATGGAGACCTGTTCATAGATTGCACGGGTTTTTCGGGGCTCCTTTTACAAAAGACGCTAGGCGTACCGTTTAGGGACTTTAGTGACAACCTATTCAATGACTCGGCCGTTGTGTTGCCTACACCAGCATGCGCTAATTTACCGGTTGAAACTGAATCGGTTGCCATGTCGAACGGTTGGCGTTGGCAGATACCGCTTCGCAACCGCACGGGAAACGGGTATGTGTATAGCCAGGAGTACCAAGAGAAAGACGCTGCAGAATGTGAATTGCGACGCGCATTGGGGATGGAAAATACCGACGTTGAAGCAAAGCATTTATCTATGCGTGTAGGTCATTGTGAAAGGCACTGGGAGAAGAATTGTCTTGCACTAGGCTTGTCGCAAGGGTTTATTGAACCTTTAGAAGCAACCGCACTACACCTAGTTCAAACGAGCATCGAGCTTTTCGCGGACAACTATTCGTTCAACGAAACAAGTGCTCAACAGAGACAGGCGTTTAATCGGGAAGTTTCAGAGCGCTTTGAACGCGTCCGAGATTATATCGTGTGTCATTACAAGCTAAACGGGCGCAACGACAGTGACTATTGGAGAGACAACAGAGCTAACATGAAGCTGTCCGAATCACTGCTTAGTTTACTTGATGTGTGGTACAGAAAAGGGGATATTGTTGAGGAAATAAAGCGCCAAGGTATTGGTCGACATTTCAGCACTACGTCGTGGCACTGTTTGTTGTCTGGCTATGGTGTATACCCGCCACCGGCACTCAATCAGCCCGCTTCTTTGAAGGAAAGCGGCGATCTTTTTGAAGAAAAGAAACTTGCCGCATTTTTCAATCGCTGCTCGTTAAACTTTGATAAGCAATCTACCTTATTTAACGCGGGCTGAACCTCTTGGCTCAGCCTATACCGTCTCGCCGACTTGCAATTCAAATGGCAGCGTACTCTTTGCTGTTGCTTGATTAAGCAATGCTTTAGTTGCTTCTACGCCTTTGCCACTGCTGGATTGGCAAACTGTAGTAAGACGCGGGCGCGCACGCTCGGCTTCCCCAATACCATCAAACCCTGTAATTTTCAGCTCTTCCGGTACCTTAATATTCATATCCAAGGCTAAGTGAAGTAGCTCAAGGGCTATAATGTCACTCATACACAAAACCACATTAGGTCTTGGAGAGCTGGTCAGTACTTCTTTGGCAGCCTGTCTTGCAAAGTGTCTGTCACTTTCTGGAAGGTGCCAAATACGCTCATTGCTTACCGTGATGTTCTTTTCTTCAGCGGCCCTTAAATAACCATCTAGTCGACGGTGAGCAATTGAGCTGTCTACGTCAATCAACGGACTATCGTAAATACGACATGTAGAAGGCGAGTCAATCAGGCGAAGCCCAAAGATTGCCACATTGTCACCTTCATTTAACGCATGAGACGCAACGCGATAGGCCGCCTCTTCGTTATCAATATTAATAGATGGCTTGTCTTCGATATCAAAGTCAACGGTGACCACAGGTTTTGGCGACACTGCCAACTCCGCTACCAAGTTGCTGTTGCGCGGTTGTCCGTAACAGATAAAACCATCAACAAAATCTACAACATCAAGAATGCTGTCAGAGTCGCCCGCGTACAGTAACAAATGCTTGCCATTTTCTTGAAGCGCAGAAGAAACACCTTTAATAAAAGTACTCGCGACGGGGTCACTCACCATATATGAAATGCTGTCGGCTAATACTAAAGCCACAATATTTGATGTGCCCTTTCTGAGGATCTGTGCTGCTTTATTGGGGCCGCTGTAACCAATCTTTTTGCACTGCGCTAAAATCTCTTCGCGCTTCGCTTTTGATAATTGGTCTGGGCGGTTAAATGCATTTGAAATGGTTGCCGTTGAAACGCCCAACTGTTCAGCAACGTCTTTTAGGGTAAGTTTTGTTTTATTCATTATTTTTAGCTCTTTTCACGAAACTAACTACCCAGATTTAAAAACAAAAAAGGGTAGCAAGCGTGCGCTCTGACTACCCTCTGACTATATCATTAACTTAAACGTTTAACGCGTGAAATTTAGCGCTAATTCGATGAGTTGTGTAACAAATTGCTCAATGACTTAATTTTTAGAGATTTTCGCTCTTAGCGCGTGCCAAAGATTTTGTCTCCAGCATCTCCTAATCCCGGTAGGATATAGCCTTTCTCATTCAACCTATCATCGATTGCGGCGGTAAAGATATCAACATCAGGGTGTGCTTCAACAACGGCTTTAATGCCTTCAGGCGCAGCAACAAGAAATAGTCCCATTATTCTTCGACAGCCTTTCTTTTTCAGAAGATCGATTGTTGCAATCAACGTACCGCCTGTTGCCAGCATTGGGTCAACAATCAGTGCGGTACGTTCATCTATGTTTTTTACTACCTTGTCAAAATAGGCAACTGGCTGAAGTGTATCTTCATCACGGTACAGACCAACTACACTAATCTTCGCATTTGGAATAAGTTCCAGTACGCCTTCAAGCATACCTAAGCCAGCACGAAGAATAGGGACAACAGTAATTTTCTTACCTTTAATTTGTCTTACTTCTACCTCATCTCCCGACCAGCTTTTAATCGTCGCTCTTTCCGTAGGCAGTGTTCGCGTTGCTTCATAAGTCAGAAGGTTCCCTACTTCAGAGGCAAGCTCGCGAAAGTCTTTGCTGCTAATTTTAGCGTATCGCATAAGCCCTAGTTTGTGCGCAATAAGCGGGTGGGTAATTTCGTGAACGGCCATGTAAGACTCCTTGTAATCGATTTAGCTATATTTTAACCCAGAAGTATTTTAGTTAAAGCGATTAGTCGTAAAAATATGTTTATTCAATGCTTTAAAACGCCACATCAACGCTAGACAGAGTGGATAAATGCTATAACCTAGTGCGTAGGCTATAGCCACAGTTCGTGGCGCAATTCACGATCATGAATGTATAGCGCTCGCTATGAATTGTCGTAGTTACGCGCTAATGAGATCGATTGAGAAAGTTTCAGGAAGTTCAATTTTCTCATAACAGCCGAATCAAACTTACTATTCAAACCATGTTTATCTATGTCAAAAGGAATTGTTTATGCATTCTTACGCTAAACGTTTTCGCTATTTTGCTGTAATGGCACTGAGTTTCTGTGCCCATAATGCCTTTGCACAATGGGAGCAAATCACTCCTGAAAATGAGGTGGTGGTATCAGTACCTGGCGGCGGTGAAAAAACCGTTTACCCATCATGTTCTCTTCCTGCTTTACCGGGACCAGAGGGGTTAGCATCCAACCCATTCTCGTTTTATTTCGAACAAGGAGAAAGTGATAACCTACTTATCTACTTCAATGGTGGCGGCGCCTGCTGGGACAGTGCCACTTGCTTAGCGTCAATGCAGCTTGAGTTTGACGACAACCCGATGTCGCGAGCCGCTTATAACCCATCAGCCGTAATCGAAAATACGCCATTTATTTCAGGCGGAATATTTGAAGATACACAAGAAAACCCTTTTCAAACGTGGTCAAAAGTTTTCATTCCCTACTGTACTGGCGACCTACACTTAGGCTCAAAAGACACGCAGTACGTTGACGAGCTTGGTATCGTTACAGGTCTACCTGGTGCCGAAGTTACTTTAAAGCACCGTGGTCACGACAACGCGCTAGTTGTTATGCAGTGGATTAAAGAAAAACTGAACAACGATGACTTTTCACCCAACAAAGTGCTACTCAGTGGAAGCAGTGCGGGCGGTTATGGTGCAACGTTCAACTTCCCCTACTTCCAATCACTGTTTGGTCGCACAAAGGTTGCCCTCTTCGCAGATGCGTCGCTTGGTGTTATATCCCGAGGCTTTACGCAAACAGTCCTAAACTATCAAGGGCCATGGGGGATAGAAGATACACTACCACGTAATTTCCAATCACTGATTGGCAATTTTAACCATCTAACGCTCAATAAGCAGGTGATGCTGCGATTAGCTTATCAGTACCCTTGGAACCGTTTTGCGCAATATTCAACAGGAACCGACATTGTTCAAATTCAGTTTTCTAAAATCTCTGATCAGGTCTCTAGAGGTAATTTAGACCCAACGACATGGGGTGTAACAGAATCTGATTTAGGCTACATACTTGGCTGGCAGCTTCAGGCTAATGCGTCACTTCATGCGCTGTCAGCTTTCACATGGAATTATCAATTTTACCTTGGTGAAGGCACCTGCCACATGGTGCTAAACGATTTTTGTGAAGATAATGCCTTCCCAGTATCCTCACCTAGCCCATTTTATAATGAGCAGAGTGCGCGGGGTATTTCCTTTAACGAATGGCTACACACGTTTGCTACGTCACGCCGCTTTAGAGAAAATAGCGCGGCATACTATCACTAGGATACGTAGTGCGAACTTGTAATAAAAAGTAATCAATAACATGGCAAGTCCAACCCGGAAGTGGTTGGATTAGCCATATTTTTACCTGCGGTAACACGCCGCGATTACGAACATTTTAAGTCTCGCTGAGTGGGTAATAATCTATAAGGACTGGTATTAAAACTAGGATTTGTCGTTCCTTGCTGTGCATTTATGCAGCAACAAATTAACACGCCCTACTACCCTACTTGTAAAGTAGCGCCATCAGGCATAGTTACTTCAATTTTCATGTTCCCGCCAACCGCAGCTAAATATGCAGCTGCACGTTGAAGTGAAACGTCCTGAATACGTTTTGATTCCAACTTACTTACACCAGAAGCTGTGACCGATAACGCCATTGCTACGACTTCCTGTTTAACTCTGTGCTGCTTTCTGATGTCACCTAGTGTGATTTCTTTCATTGTCTTTTACCGAGAATTACGGGCATTAAAAAAGCCCAGATGGTGATACCTTCTGGGCTTTTGCAAAACGTTCTACCTGCAGTGCCCAGAAGCCAATACTTGCCCCTGAACACCGACGGTCAGGTGCAATCAGTAATTAAAATTATAAAAATAACCAGTTGAAACGTTTTGCATGATAATTCTCTTTTCACAATGTGCTTGTACAATCGGCCCTTTGCCGCGACTAAGCTAAATGTATTGGCCTCGGTGCTTTTAAAATATATAGCAGCGGCCTTCTTTTACTTATCCTTAACCATACCATGTAGATAAGCAATAGCAATGACTTTCCAAAAAGGAAAGCGTCTAAAGCATGCTATGAGTGCGTAATTAGACAAGAAATGCCTTTAAAAGGCTACGCTATCACCCACCGCCGCTTTCTTAAGTGATGCTAGAAAATTGGGAACCTGGTCGTTTCCTTCTTCAGGAGACCTGCTTGCAAAGCCTTTATCATCGGTGACTTCGTATGGACCCTGTTTAACTTCCATGAAAACTACTGGGCTATGACACACCGTTGCGTGCCAGGTATTAGGAGGAATCTCAATTCCGCTGGTCTCTCCATGAGCCGTTAACGTTACTCTGTTTTCAACGTCGCCATCGTCGCTGAAAAATAGAATGTCTAACTCGCCCTCTACCACCATGAAGAACTCCCACTTATGAGACTGTACATGTCGATGAGGCCGCACGTAGGAGTCAGGCATCATTGCAATAAACAAACGCTGTACCATGTCGGTATAAGATTTATGTACGTTCAAATTAGCCCGTCGGCGAGGACTTTCCTCAGCCGACTGTTTAAGCGTTTCAAACAACGCTTTATCAAAATACTGAATATTGTCCAACGTCGTTTCCTGATTAATGCTTAGGTATTTTATTAAACCCTATCGCTTCTTCCTTCGAGTGCGCAAGCATCAAAAGTAATCATTTATTTTTCTTCATTCTACGGCTTTGCTCTTGGCGCTTCTCTTCTCGTTTTTCTTTCCGATCTTTCTTATCAGGCGTTAACGAGCCTGTTTTGAATTTTGCTTTACGCTTGGCTTTTGCTTCAGCTTTCTTCGCCGCCTCAAGTGCCATTTCTTCTTTTTCGACTTCCAGCATTTCTGGAGTCTCAAGCGTTATTCGCCCCAACTTACCCGACTGCAGTTCTTTAAGCAGGATCTCGCATATTTTATGAAGATTTACGCGACCACCCGCTTGAATTGCTCCACGCGTTTTGGCGGCGGCTTCCAGAAACTCTATTTCAGTATCTGGCAACTCGTCCAGCTTATAGCGCTCCTTCATTACCTCTGGATACGCTTTAATAAGGTAATCTGCCGCAAAAAAACCGACATCGTCGTATTCCATGGCGGTGTTTTTAACAGCACCTGATGAAGCTAACCGGTAAATAGAATGTGGGTTTTCAAGCTTAGGCCACAGTACTCCCGGTGTATCAAACAAGATAATACCGCTGCCTAAATTTATGCGCTGCTGGCTTTTCGTTACAGCTGGCTCGTTGCCTGTTTTAGCAATGATTCGGTCGGCTAAAATATTAATTAGCGTCGATTTACCCACGTTAGGTATACCCGTGATCATAGCTTTAATTGCTTTAGGCTGACCTTCTTTATACGAACAAATGCTTTTAACCAGCTGCATAATTTGCTTGCTGTTGCCCGGGTTATCGCTAGAGGTCGTAATCGTCTTCACGCCGCGCTCTTTCTCTAAGCTCTCCTGCCAGCGCGCAGTAACTTCTGGGTCTGCCAAATCATACTTATTAAGAATTTTAATACAGGGCTTATCGCCGCGTATTTTTGCAATTTCAGGGTTTTCACTTGAATATGGAATACGTGCGTCAAGCACCTCAATAAGAATGTCTACTTGATTAAGCGACTCTTTAATTTCTTTCAGGGCCTTGTGCATATGCCCTGGGAACCATTGTAATGCCATGGTTGTTTCCTATCGTAATCGAGTTGAGAGGAGTGTGCTTAACGGGTTAATTCATAAGCGCAGATATTCACAGCGCTGGCTAAGTTTAACGAGTCAATCTTACCGCTTCCCGCAATGGTATACGCCGTTGCGTTTAGCTTTGATAATGCGTCAACAGGCACGCCACGGGCTTCGTTACCAAACAGATAACACTGATAATCACCAAAGGTGTTAGAGGTGATATTACTACCATTCATATCCAAGAAAGCGAAACGTTCGAACCGCTCGCCTAGGCTTTCAAGCGCTACGTTTAATTCCATGTTCACATGGAAAATAGCCCCCATACTTGAGCGTACAGCTTTCGAGTTATAAGGGTCCACACTGTTCGGGCTTAGTAATAGCGTAAAATCACCAAACCACGCTAGCGTTCTTAGTATGGTGCCTAAGTTGCCGGGGTCTTGAACTTCATACAAATAAATGTACTTTTCGGCACTGGATTTGTTTGCTGAAATGCTGGTTTGTGACCGCTCTGAATATAACGCGGAGTTAGGAAGTGGAACGCGAGCAATAATACCTTGAGGTGACTTAGTATCGCTGAGTTGCTGCATTTGTTGAGACGATACCGTTTCCACCTTCATATTAGAGACTGAAGAATCAAGTTTTTCTTTCAGCCACGCCTCATAATCAGCTGTCACATAAAGGGTTATATCACCTAATGTACTGCTGTCATGCTGAGCAACATTAATTAACTCTAAAACTAAGTGCTCTCCTTCCACCAAATAGAATCCGAACTGCGTTCTAAATTTCTTTTGATGAAGCTTTTTCACGTCACTTAGTTTCATTTGCACTGCCCTTTTTATAACTTTCGGCGCAAGTGTAAGGTATGAAACCCAAAACGCAAAGCGGCAACGCTTAATAGTGAAACAAATAATGAGAGAAAAAGATTGTAGTGGAAAATACGGGATAAAGGAGAGTATCAAAAAGGCGTTTCAAATATACTTGTAAACGCCTTTTTAATTACCGAGATACCAAGACACCTAAAGCGTTCCAACGTTTGCGTGGCTCACCAATTGGAATACATAAGCAGGCCTCTTCTTTTTCACTTGGTAAAATCTGACATACAACATTTGCACTTTTAAACTCGTGAGCAAGTTCTGTTGCAAATATTTCCGTCACACCTTCCACCAGCACAAACTCGTTTTGCTTTTTCAACGCTGTAGCCAACTCTTCTACCGCTTTTAGTGAAAGCGGCCATAAAGTACGCAATACTCTTAACGATGCAACTGAGGTGATATCGCCACCTTGAATTTGTACTTTAAACATTGAATTACTCGTCTAATGTTGTTGCTTCTTGAGTATCATCACTCGTTGACGCTAATGACGTGCCAGCGGCAAATCCACCTGCGCCTGCTAAACCAATACCAACGACACCAACTCCGATTTCACCAAGCGTTGCAGCGCCCGCAAGAGCAATGGGCACAGTTGCTAACCCTGCTGTGCCAACAATGGCAATACCCAAACCAATCATAGCAATGCCAACGCCTAGCTGCTCCCAACCATCAAAGCCGCCGGACACCATTTCAATTTCACTTGTATTTAACTCTTTCATTTACATTTCCTTGTTTTATTAGGCTTCCATTCGAAGCCAAAAACAGGGTAAAAAGTGGAATAACAAATAGAAACTGTTCGATGGACGGGTTTTAACACTTAAGAGCTAAAGCACCGTCCAAACTGGTTTGGTTCGCTTTTTTTCCTACTGTTGGTCAGCTACAACATAAATTTCACCGTCGTAAATACCTTGGACGGTAAGCTTCTGGCTTGCCAGTGCCTGAAGGTAATCAATATGCGCTTGTTCCACTTTCTGTCCAGGAACAATAAGCGGAATACCAGGCGGATACGGTGTAATTAAACCTGCTGCAGTACGACCAACGCTGTTTTGCCATGGAATGGCTTCCCTAGGGCTGAAAAACGCTTTTGACGGAAGGTCGTCTAAATGAATTGGCGGAATGTCTGCCGGTAACGGACTCTTGCTCTTGCGTTTGCTTAGGTTAACGGCGCCATCATCAAGACGTTTTAACGCGTTGTATAGCCTTACAATTTTAGAGCGCATTCCACCTAGCGTAAGCAGTACTAGAATAGTGCTATGAGTGAACTTCTCTATTTCTAAACCGACTTCGTCCATTAAGAAACGATGTATTTCTTGGTTTGAATAATCAAGCGCCGATACGTCAATTAAGATTTTAAGCGGATCATGCCCAATGTTGTCACTTTCAAAGTGAGAAAACATATTCGCAAAGTCACTAGGCGAAAGTATTTTAAGTCGCTTAAACTTGGCCATTTGCGATTTGAGTTCGGCAACATTGCTCAATAGCTCATTAAGGATTTTGTAGCCTTCCATTTCCAGCTGCTGACGACATACATCAAGCGAGGCAATGAGTTGATACTTGGGCGAGGTACTGGTGTGAATTGCAAACACTTCTTTAAAAAAGTCTTTATCGAAATCTGGATCGTTTACATGAATAAAGGATGCTTGCGAGAACGCCGACACCACTTTGTGCGCAGAGTGAGTAATATAGTCTGCCCCAGCGGCGATAGCCGAGTAGTCACGCAATGCAGGATGGAACAAGGAATACGCAAACCATGCTTCGTCAATGAACACTTTAATGCCATGCTCGTGGGCTAAATTTACGACTTGCTTAAGGTCAGTCAATAACCCGTCGTAGGTACAGCCCGTCAGTACGATAAGTTTAGCATCAGTATTTTCTTCAATAAGCTGCTTAATTTGCGCCATTCTAGGCGGTGAGAAAATACCGTATTCAGGGTTAAATACACTGTCTAAATACACTGGCATAGCGCGCGCCTGAATAATGCCGTAGTGCACTGACTTGTGGCAGTTTCTGTCGGCAATTACTTTGTCGCCCTCACGCAACAGCGTCTGCAAAATGATTTTGTTTGATGTCGAAGAGCCGTTCGTGACGAAATAGGAATGGCGAACTTCAAATGTATTCGCAACAGCGGCTTGCGCTTTCCCGATAGCGTGAGTGCCATCTGATAGTGAGCCCAGCGAGTCTACGCTTACCGATAAGTCACTAACAAACACGTTACGACCAAAGAAGCGATAAAAATCACTGATATAGGGTGAATTTCTAAAGCTTGCGCCACCGCTGTGACCTGGCGTATGCCACGAGTCATTAGACTCTACTACATAGTCTTTGTATTCAGTCCAAAACGGCGTTTCGTTTCTATCATCAAAGTCATTGATGATATAACCCAAAATAGACTCTGGGTCTGAAATAATGTCGTTACGATAGAAGAATGATTCAATGCCATTGGCTTGGTTTACAATATCCAACCCTTTTACTGCATCGCCTAAGACATACACGGGGAGTTCAGGGCGAATGCGTTTAATGGCGTCTATAACTCTGGCGTTATTATCAATAACAGCGTTGCGTGCGGACGACTTTTCGCCTGTGGTTTTCTCGTTCGCGTTTTGTGAACTAGCGCTTTCGGCTGCGGGGCTCGTATTTTCATTAAGTACGCCATTTAAAGGTACTACGTCTGTTAGCTCTTTGACCTTCGCCACCACATCCCAGCTAAATACCACAGCCTGAATGTCACCGTCTTCACGAACAAATTGTAGTGCTTTTGCAACGGAGTTCGCTTCAAGCAGGCTTATTTCAACGTCACTTCGGTCAAAGTAAGTGATGGTGTTGCCTATACTTGACGTAATTTGTTCCAATAAATCAACAGCATCTTCTATAACAAGAATTTTTAAATGAGGGCGCATTAACCAACCATGTAATTAATAATGAGCATTTAGCGCTAGGCTAAAACTCATAAAACTAAGAATCAATAAACTAAGAATCTATAAACAAAAACAGTAAAACTAAAAATAGTGTAACTCTGAATTTCACTGGTGTCGTGTAAACTCTTGCTATGTCGTAATAAAAGTGCGTAAACGAATTGGACGAGGGCTAAATCACGCATGCACACACCTTCCCTTCAGAACCAATTCCCACACGCTTATCTCTCAAAATCAACGGAGCACACGAAGAACCTACGAGAATTTCTACACTACGCGAAAAATGTGCTCCCTTCTATTGCATCTGCAAAGAAAAACGCCTGGCCAATACATCATGACCACTGCTTTATGCGAGTAATTTTAGACAATATTGTCGGCTGTGCGTGGTATGAGGTCATTGCGTCTCCGGCCTATAAAAACCTGACCGACGAGCAAGCCAGCGCAGCATTAAACCTTGCCAAACAAATAGCCACTGAGAGTGTCTCGCTTCACGCACTCAACCAACGCTCGAAACAATGGCGCGATAAACAGCTAAAGCTGGAGTTTTAGTATGACGAAACGAACAACCATTAACGACGCAATTTTAATAGAGGATAGCCAAGACCTAGAGCGAATTGTGAAAGACAAACGAGCGCAGTGGCGGGCTAATAACGCGAAAGCGCGACGCAGGCAACGTCGATATAAGAAGAAACTTATTGCAGAACTTCCGCGAATTATTACCGATATTCATAGCACATATCCTGAAGATGATGCCTAAAGCACTATCATAAAAGAAATCAATTACCTACAATCACTGCTAAAAAGTTGCGCTTAACAGAGTGTAACGTAAATTAATTCCTCCCCAGAAAGTGACAGGACATACCATGGCGTTTAATTTAGCTATTAATAACGATATTGCAGTAATCACCTTTGACGACGGAAAAGTTAACGCTGTAGGCTTTGATCTTATTCAGCAGTTTAATGATGCCTTAGATGAAGCAGAACAAAACGCGAAAGCGGTTGTATTACACGGTGGTGAAGGCAAGTTTTGCGGAGGGTTTGATTTATCGGTAATGAAAGCCGACGACAAAGCAAAACAACACGAGTTGGTATCAAAAGGCGCTGAATTAATCGTACGCCTATATAGCTTCCCACTACCTGTAGTCGTTGCTGCAGAAGGTCACAGCATTGCAATGGGCGCTATTATGCTTTTAGCTGCCGACTTGCGTATTGGTAAAGACGCAGATACTAAGTATGGGCTTAATGAAACCGCCATTGGTATGGTGCTACCGCCTTTCGGTATGGAGCTAGCCAAAGCCAGACTAGCGAATACGTCTCAAACTGAAGCATTGCTTTTTTCACGTATTTACCAAGGTAAAGAAGCAGTGAAAGCGGGCTTTATCGACGCTGCGGTGCCTCAAGAGCAGGTTTTAGCAACGGCCATGGGTTATGCAGAAAAGTTGAAGATGTTGCCTAGACAGTCTTTTGCTGAATCTAAGCTTCAGTTGCGTAAAGAGACAATAGCCAAGATGCAAGCCTAGGCCCTAGTTTGTAATAACGCGTTGAGACTTGTTACTTCAACGCGTTGTTTAGAAGTGATTACTTTACAGGGCCAGAACGGCGCTCTATCTCTTCTTTAAGTGCACTTCGAAGGCCTAGCTCAAAACTTAATTCCGCAAGCACAAATAGTGGTCCTATCGCCAGCCCCATTATGTCGTCGACAAACGCAGGCTTTTTACCCTCATAGTGATGACCAATAAATTGAAGCACCCAACCACCAATAAAAATACCAAGTGAAATAGCAAGCCATGTTCCCACTTCATTCTGTGCGATGGGTTGAGCGAAATAGACCATAGCCCCCGTAATAAGCGTCATCACTATGCCAAGTTTTATATCTAACTTAATGTAGAACGCATTACCAATTGCCCAAACAAAGAGCGCTGGGCTTATGATCATATCTCCAAAAATTGGCGCGCTAATTAGAAACGCAGGCTTACTTAGTAGACAGAAAACCGAGAAAACAATTAGCGGAATACCGACATAATGGGTGTATATGTTTCTTTGATCTCTGTGGTACTTGGCGTACTCACTCAAGTGCTTTTCTAAATTTTTCATACTGCGTCACCCATAAGTTATATCAAGGTGTTAGTTTACTCCGTTCATTCGCTTACGAACTGTCGTTTTGACGACAAAGTGAAGGTATAGTGGTGCTCTTCGTGCTATTTGAGCTCAACGATTAAAGATGAACTTAGTTGGCTATCGCGAATCATAGTGAAATTGATTAAAAACAATTGGAGTTTTCATGACTTACAGGAAGTACCTTTGGGCTTTGACAGGTTCTGCGCTTCTTTCTTTAACAGCGTGCAGCTCGGTCTCCTCTCTCTATTCAAATGAAAGTGAAGGTAGTGAAAAGCATACCGAAGGCAAACCACTTACGTTAGCGGACAGTCATTGGCAGGTTGAAAGTATAGACCGAGCAGGAATTATCGATTTCAGCCATGTTACGCTTAACGTAAATTCAAACGGAGACACTAGCAGAGTAAGCGGCAGTACAGGTTGTAATCAGTTTACCGGAGCGCTAGATGTTGATGAAGCCGATACGGTATTTAGTGATAAAAGCTCAGCTGAATCCTTTTCCACTGATAAGCTCATTCTCACCAAAAAGGCATGTGCGCCTGCACTGATGAAACAAGAGCAACGCTTCATCGAAATGTTGGCCGCATCGGCAAGTTATTCGATAGTGGAAAATACTTGGTTGGTGCTTTACGACAGTAGTGGCAATGAAACGATTAGAGCGATTGCTGCACAGATTTCTCAATCGATGACAAACAAAACGGCAAGCGCAACAAAAAGTAATGTAGATACGAAATTGTCTGACCTGGCGTCATCGCAAAAACAAGATGTGGTTGGCTCAAATGAACAAGAGTCGACCAAAACGTACAAATGTGAAACGCCTAATGCCAATCTCGCTACTTTACGTGTAAATACGCTAGGGCCTGATACATTGGCCTTATCATTAAACAATGCCCATCACATTGTGCAGTTATCACGTTCAGCATCGGGGGCAAAATACACCAACAACAAGAACGTAGTGTTTTGGAATAAAGGTGATGTTGCTACCCTATCGATCAACTCAGGTTATTACCATTGTAGTTTAAGCACCTAAAGCGAAATCGACGCTTACTTTTCTGTTTTAGGCTCAGTCTCTTCTACCTTAATATTTACCTGACATAATGAAAGGGCCTCAGCTGCCCTTTTAACTTCTCTTTTCAACACTTTCAAATTGCGAAGAGCAATTGCTTTTGGCCCCGCAAGATTAACCCTTACCTCCAATTCAATTAGTTTCAGTTAAACATTTCCGCACCTTTAATTGGTCAATCAAAAGTGAATTAAGCATGGGAATAGCTAATTCTTTATATATTTAATGTTTGCACTTTTACTATTTAAAATCATTTAGTTACCAGAAAATTTCGCAGGTTACTCCTTACCATTCCGCTTCTGTAACAATGCTCACAAGTTGAAACAATAGTTAGAACACTATACAATTTATTTTTATTGAACGACCAATTAAAATAAAAGCATCAGTAAAAAGACGTTCGACATTACGTTTTAAAACCTTCAATAATGCGTATTTGGCGCAGTAGGCAATGATGTTTTTTACAGGGTGACTTTTACAAAGCGAAAGTGTTCTATTCGAGCAAGTTAGCACTTCAATAAAGAAAATAGTTTCAACACTATTCATCATTTTGAAACTATTTCTACGTATTAGGTATTCGTAATAGAAGTTAATTCGCAGTACCCGCAAATTGGCGAAAGTTTTAGTCCTTTTAAAAGTAGGAGTTTATGCATGTCATTACCGACTTATCAGAATTTCATTCACGGCAAGCCGATGGCAAACAAAAGCAAAGAAACCTTTGCTGTAACCAACCCCGCAACCGGTGAGGTAATTTACCACGTAGAAGTGGCTGATGAGTTTATTCAACAAGAAGCAATTAAAAGCGCTAAAGAAGGTTTTTCAGTGTGGTCAGCAATGATGCCAATTGAAAGAACCCGCATTCTTAATAAAGCGGTTGCATTGCTTCGTGAGCGTAATGACGAACTCGCAAAGCTTGAAGTACTCGATACCGGTAAGCCTATTCAAGAAGCCGACTGTGTTGATATTGAAACTGGCGCTGATGTCATTGAGTACTATGCCGGCCTAGCTCCTACTCAACTAGGTACCCAGCAACCTGTGGGTGGCGATTTCTTCTACACGCGCAAAGAAGCGCTAGGTATCTGTGCCGGTATTGGCGCATGGAACTACCCTATTCAAATCGCTTGCTGGAAATCAGGCCCTGCCCTTGCCGCAGGTAATGCGTTTATATTTAAGCCGTCAGAAGAAACCCCAATGGGTGCGCTTAAACTGGCTGAAATTTTCACCGAAGCTGGCGTACCTGACGGCGTATTTAATGTGGTTCAAGGCGCAGCACAAGTAGGTCAGTGGCTTACAAACAGCCCTGACATAGAGAAAGTATCGTTTACTGGTGAAGTAGGCACAGGTAAAAAAGTGATGCAAAGCGCCGCTGCGTCGAACTTAAAAGACGTAACAATGGAGCTTGGCGGGAAGTCACCGCTTGTAGTATTCGAAGATGCCGACATTAGCCAAGCTATTAGCGCCGCTATGCTTGGTAATTTTTATACCCAAGGTGAAATCTGCACTAACTGCACCCGTGTTTACGTTCAACGTTCTGTTTATCAAGCCTTTATTGATGAGCTTAAAGCCCGTACCGAAAACAACATTGTTATGGGCGATCCGCTTGACCCCAACGTAAACCTAGGCGCACTTATTTCTAAAAAGCACCAAGAGCTGGTACTTAGCTATATTGCAAAAGGAAAAGAAGAAGGCGCAACGCTGTTAACCGGCGGGAACGCTGCCTCTCCGGCATCTGCACCAAATGGCTATTTTGTTGAGCCAACAATTTTCACTGACTGCACTGACGATATGACTATCGTTAAAGAAGAGATCTTCGGACCAGTAATGAGCGTGTTAGTTTTCGATGATGAAGACGAAGTGATCGCACGCGCGAATGACACTGAGCTAGGTTTAGCTGCCGGTGTATTTAGTAAGGATATCCAGCGCGCGCACCGCGTTATCCACCAGCTTCAAGCCGGTATTTGCTGGATAAATGCATATGGTAACTCTCCGGCTGAAATGCCTGTAGGCGGCTACAAACAGTCTGGCATTGGACGTGAAAACGGCGTTGAAACGCTTAATAGCTACACACAGACCAAATCGGTTTATGTAGGTATGAGCCAAATTGAGAGCCCGTTTTAAGCCGCAGTAGGAGTACATATGCAGACATTTGATTACATTATTGTTGGAGCTGGTTCTGCCGGCTGCGTGCTAGCGAACCGCTTATCAGAAAACCCAAAGCACGAGGTGTTGCTACTGGAAACCGGTGGCTCAGATAAAAGCATTTTCATCAAGATGCCAACGGCGCTGTCTATTCCTATGAATACCGACAAGTATGCGTGGCAATTCAACACTGAAAAAGAGCCCTATTTAAACAACCGTGAGATGCACTGCCCACGCGGTAAAGTGTTGGGCGGCTCGTCATCCATTAATGGAATGGTATACGTACGCGGCCACGCTAAAGATTTTGATGAATGGGAAGCTCACGGCGCAGAGGGCTGGAATTATCAGGCGTGCCTCCCCTATTTCCAAAAAGCTGAAACCTGGTACAAAGGTAACGACGCGTACCGAGGTGGCAATGGTGAACTCGGCGTTAACAACGGTAACGAAATGAAGAACCCGCTTTATACGGCCTTCATTAAAGCCGGCGAACAGGCGGGCTACGACATCACTAGCGATTACAATGGCAAGCAGCAAGAAGGCTTCGGCCCTATGCATATGACCGTGAAAGACGGTGTACGCAGTTCAGCAAGCCGTGAATATCTTGACCCGGTAAAATCGCGTAAGAATTTAACTATAGTGACTGGCGCGCTGGTTACTAAAGTTGTGCTGGAAGATAAAGTCGCAAAAGGCGTTGAATATGTAGTTAACGGTAAAACCGAGACTGCCGCCACATCTAACGAAGTGATTTTAAGCACCGGCTCTATTGGCTCGCCACACATCCTGCAGCTTTCTGGAATTGGCGACAAAGATATTCTTGAAAAAGCAGGTGTCGATGTTAAGCACCACCTGCCGGGTGTGGGTCAAAACCTGCAAGATCATTTGGAATTTTATTTCCAGTACAAGTGTAAACAGCCAATTACGTTAAATCGCAAACTGGGCTTAATTTCAAAAGGGTTGATCGGCGCTCGCTGGTTGTTAAACCGTTCTGGGTTAGGCGCTACGAATCACTTTGAGTCTTGCGCCTTCATTCGCTCGAAAGCAGACGTAGAGTGGCCTGACATTCAGTACCACTTCTTGCCTGCCGCTATTCGATACGACGGAAAGTCAGCGTTTGATGGCGATGGTTTTCAAGTGCACGTAGGTCACAACAAACCTAAAAGTAGAGGTAGCGTAACCCTTCAGTCGGCTAACCCGACGGTTCCACCTAAAATTTTGTTTAACTATTTGCAGCATCCAGATGATATCGAAGGGTTTAGAGCATGCGTAAGACTTACACGAGAAATCATCGCACAGTCAGCATTCGACGACTTCAGAGACGGCGAAATTCAGCCTGGCGAGCACATTCAGACGGATGAAGAAATAGACGCTTTTGTGCGTGAAGCCGTTGAGAGCGCTTACCATCCATCATGCTCTTGCAAAATGGGTGAAGATGAGATGGCAGTGGTAGATTCTCAAACCAATGTTCATGGCATTGAAGGATTGCGAGTGGTGGATTCTTCTATCTTCCCCACAATTCCAAACGGAAACCTAAATGCGCCTACCATCATGGTGGCGGAAAAGGCGGCAGACATCATTCTGGGTAAACCCGCTTTGCCACCACAAAACGTGCCCGTGGATATTCACCCGCATTGGCAAACAGAGCAACGCTAAATTTTTAGACTATCTCGTACCAGTGTGCTTGTTGTTAAAACAAGCGCACCTTCCACAGTGCCTACATGCCGCCTTTACTATAAGGCTTTAATGTGTAGTTGGGTGGACTGTTTAATAACGAAAAAAAGGAAAAAACATGTTTCATTTTTATCAATATTGGGAGGGTGATAATGACAGTATGGCTTAGTGCAGGCATTATTTTCACTCTACTTTCTGTAGCCTATATTTTGTTTAAATGGGGCAACATGAAAGTGGTCGGCGTAACGCCAGTTAGAACCTTTACCTTTATTGCCATTCTCTTTACCTCAGGTTTGGACGTGGGCCTTATTATGTTCCCGCTCACTGAATTTGCTGGTTATGCTGACATAAGCGCAAGTCCTGAATATGCCTTCACCAATCCGCTCGCCATTGAGTTTGGGTTCTGGGGATTCTTAATTTGGGGATTCTACTTTCTTACTTGTTTTTATTTCTGCGTAATCGAACCTAAAGTAAAGTTCTTCGAGCTTCCCGTTGTTAAGTTCGTAAACAACGTTGTAATCATCGGAACCTGTGCTTTCACGGCGTTTCTACTGCTGTCTAACCTTCCATGGTATTTACCGTCGGTAGGCGACGGAGAATCTGTCGTGCCTGCGTTCTACCTGATTGTGTTTGCAGCCATTGCTTTTGCCGTATATTCGAGCACTAGCATTAAATACGTGCGTATTTTAAGCCTTACAACCACATGGGTATTCATCGCACTCATTGTTGGCATGTGGGCGGCAGCATTTGTATTTGGCGAAAGTGAGATAACGGCTTATTTTACCAACCTAGGTCTTATTGGTGGGTACTTTGCGAACATCGATAACTTCGTATTACCCATTAATGAGTATCACGAGTTCTATCTATTCTGGTGGTTCAGCTGGAGCATCATGATTGGTCAGTTTACGTCTCGTTTCGTGGGCGGTCTTAAAACTTATCAAGTCATGTTGGCTATGATGGTCATTCCATCTATCCCGATTGCGGCTTGGTTTTCGGTACTGTACCACTATCACAGTGCAGGTATTCCTACTGAGGGGATAACCAATTTAGCCATGGTGTGTGTGGGTGTCGTCTTTGTGATCAACTCACTTGATTCACTGATTAGACTGTACACAGATAATCTAAACATGACCGTTGAACGCATCGGTAAAGGCAATTACATTGCTCTCAATATCGTGGCGCTTTCGCTACTCACGCTGCTGTTCAAACTAGACTTCTTGCAAATTCAGTGGGTGGGTGCGTTAGTTATCGCTATCTTCTTTAGCTGCTTTGCTTTCATTCTAAGTCAGAAGTTTAAATCGGTGACGGCCATCAAAACTTCGCCGAAAGAAAACAAAATCGACTTTACCAAGATAGAAAATCTCAACTAATTAAATCAATCACTTCTTACCTCATTAACATTGGCTCACTTTGAGCCAATGGGGGTAAGTGTTGCCCGAAACCGGCGTAAAAGCGCATTAACTAGGAAGCGGGCCAAATAAAACAACGATAAAAACAGGTGTTTAACAATGAAAAAATTGAATTCTTTTTTTACATCCGCGCATATTTTCACAGTGGCTATTGTCGCAGCGTTATATTCTTCAGCTTCATTCGCTGATTGGAGCGCCAATATCTCTGCGGTTTCAGATTATACCTTCAACGGCGTTAGCCAAACGCAAAACGACCCTGCACTACAAGGCGGTGTTGACAAAGCATTTGATAACGGCACTTATGCAGGCACGTGGGCATCTAATGTAGATTTTGGTGGCGATACAAACCTTGAGTGGGATTTTTATGTGGGTCGTTACCAAATGCTAACCGAAACGGTGAGTTTGGACTACGGCATCGCTTATTACTCTTATCACGGTGGCGATGATTCAAGTGATGGCAATTACCCAGAGGTGTATACCAAGTTTGGTTATGCCAGTGACTACGGTAGCTCAGAACTAAACTTCTGGTACACGTGGGATTACTTTGGAACCGGCGCAAAACACGCTATCGCAATGGTAGCTCATACCTTTGAACTCGCACCCAACCATCATTTACGTGCAAGCTTTGACGTATCTAACTCACTAGACAGTGACAAGTGGCTGTGGAATGGTGATGACACCTCTTTCTACCACTACCGTTTGGCTTACCAAACAAGCTATGAAGGGTTCGATTTCGAAATTGCTGCTGAAAACACCAATCTTGATTTTGATACCGCCGATGAGCGCATTGTGTTTGGTGTATCAAAAACCTTCAGCTTCTAAACGTTGAATTGGAAAGTGGTTCTTCAGAACAAGAGCCACTTTCCTTAGCAAATGCTATGCGTGTTCGCACTACGCTGCTTCAACTGTACTCGGTCAATTTAACTTAGCGATACGACGGTTAAAAAGTCCACGCAACAAAACGACTCAATTTACTTCCCTGTCCCATATCAATCACTTTACACTGCGCAGCACCGTAATAATCAATACTGGTTTTAATTGGTTTCAAATGGGCACTCTTCGACACCAAGCAGGTGAACCATTCTACATTGTCTTTTACAGAGACACTCTCTTTAACCATTCGCTGAATAAAGGCAAGTTCACCGCCTTCGCACCACAGTTCATTCGCTTGGCCCGCAAAATTCAAGTTTGCGTCCTTACCTTGGTAAGCGGCATTTTTACCTTGTAGCTTGGATGTACGATGCCCAAAACCTTGCTCACGATTATCGGTGAACTTCGCACCACTTCGTTTCTGTTTATTGCGGATTAAATTAGATGTCTTTCTTCGCGTGCCCGACAGTGCCTCTTGTGCAGACTTATGAAACGGAGGATTGCACATCGTAAACGTAAATCGTTCATTTGCTTCAATCACGCCGTTGAAAATACTTGCTCTATTCAATTGTTTACGCACTTGGAATTTATGGGCTAACACACTATTTTTACTAGCAATAGCTTTAGCACTTTTTACTGCGACGTCGTCAACATCACTCCCTACGAACGACCAGTCATAGGATGTAACGCCGATAATAGGATAGATAGCATTTGCGCCTACGCCTATATCAAGCCCACGAACGTTTTGGTCTTTCCCGTTTTGACTCTGCTCACCCTGCGCACTGCTTTTTAATAAATCAGCAATACCGTGGATATAATCTGCTCTTCCAGGTACAGGGGGACATAAATAGCCATCAGGAATATCCCAATATTCAAGACGATAATAGTGATAAAGTAAGGCCGCATTAAGCACCTTCACCGCTTTTGGGCTGGTAAAATCTATACTGGTATTGCCACTTTTAGCTTTAACGAGAAAAGGCTTAAGTGCAGGGTATGACTGACACAGCGCATCCATGGGATAGCCGTTCTTATGGAGATTTTTTGGGTGCATGAAGCGCTACTTTTTATGTGAAACTAAAAACTGAGACTGCACGTTTTCATCGAGCAACTGGGCACCGCTACCTTGGGCTGCCACTTTATCGTCGCTATTGTAAAGCCTACAGCGCTCTAATGACAAACACCCACAGCCAATACAGCCTTCTAACGACGTCTTCAAACTGGTCAGCGCGGCTATTTTTGCTTCTATATGCTTATTAAAAACCCTGCTTAATTTTGCCCAATCAGCTTGTGTGGGTGTTCTGTTGTCGGGAAGTGTAGACAACAGATCTTTTATATCAGCAAGGGAATACCCCATGTTTTGCGCTATTAAAATAAAAGAAACCCTGCGAATAACAGAGCGAGGAAATGCTCTATTTCCGCCATTTGTGCGCACAGAAGGAATAAGCCCTTCGTTGGCATAATAGCGAATTAATGAAACAGCATTGCCAGTACGTTTAGCAATAAAGCCAATGCTTACCATAGGTTCTGGTGCCATAACGCCCCTTTTCCAATTTCGAAATAGCGGTAAAAAAACGCTTGATCTAAAGTTAGCTTTAGATATTAAGCTGTTTTTCGTTGATTATCTACACAAGGAAAAACACATGACAACTGCATACTTAGAGCACGCGAATATCACCGTTGAAAACCCAGATGAGCTAGCCAGCTTACTTTGTACGCTATTTGGTTGGAAAGTACGGTGGAGCGGCGGCGCCAAAAATGACGGCTACACGGTGCACGTAGGAAACGATAAAGACTACCTAGCCCTTTACAGACCTAAAGCTATCAATGATATTGAAAGCGATTATAAAACCCTCGCCAATATCAACCACATCGGTATTGTTGTGCCTAATTTAGACGAAACAGAGCAGCGGGTTCTGGCACTAAATTTCAATACTTTTAGCCATGGCGATTATGAACCAGGTAGACGCTTTTATTTCATGGCTCAGCAAAACATAGAGATTGAAGTCGTTTCATATAACTAGGGCTATTAAGTGATACACCTAGCTGAACTTTCAATTTTAGTGTTAGATTAACCTTACCTCACTCGTGCGCGTTTTACTTTATATCTTTGTTTGCTAAGTTTGTTTACTAAAAATGAACGCGCACTGTGATCATTTTAATAATAATAGACAGGAAACATGGATGAGAAAGTTACTAGCGGTAAGTTTAGGTTTAGTAATGTTATCCCTATCGGCAAACGCATGGGCGAATAACATTCTTAGTATGAAACAGCGAAGCGAGCTGATTGATAAGATCACCGTTGAACGCTTCAATTCTGTGCTGCCCCAAATTATGGAGCGTGAAGGCATCGACATGTGGGTGTTAATGTCCCGGGAATACAACGAAGATCCCGTTTTAAAAACCATGTTACCTTCTACTTGGATTTCCGCACGACGTCATACCATGTTAGTCATTTATAACCCCGGCAATGGTCAACCGCTAGAACGTTTGGCTGTTGCAAGATATGCGGTAGGGTCACTATTTAAAAAAGCGTGGGATAAGGAAGCACAACCCGACCAGTGGAAGGCATTGAAACACGTTATCGAAGCCCGGAATCCCGTTAAAATTGCCATTAATACGTCTGATTCATTTGCCCTCGCTGATGGCATGACCTCTACCGAACACGATAAATTTATGGCCGTACTTCCTGAAGCGCTGAAAAGCCGCGTTGTAAGTGGCGAAAGACTCTCAATCGGTTGGCTGGAAACGCGCAGTGACCTTGAAATGCAATATTATCCGGTACTTACTCAAATTGGTCATTCACTAATAGCAACGGCATTTTCAAATGAAGTTATAACCCCTAACGTGACAACTACAGACGATGTGGTGTGGTGGCTGCGTGATCAAACGCGCGCTTTAGGGCTGACCAACTGGTTTCATCCTACTGTCTCAATTCAACGTAAAGACAGTGAAGTCTTCGACCAAATTACCGCATTTAGCAAGCGTCCTGGTGAAAACATCATTCGGCCGGGCGATCTCATTCATGTCGATTTCGGCATTACTTACCTTCGACTTAATACTGATCAACAGCAGCATGCTTACGTGTTAAAGCCTGGTGAAAAAGACGCGCCAGCTTCACTTAAGGAAGCACTTAAATCTGGAAACCAGTTGCAGGACATTCTGACCGGTAATTTTAAAGTAGGCAGAACAGGTAACACTATTTTGAGTATGTCGCGGCAGCAGGCTATCGAACAAAACATTACGCCCGCTATTTACACCCACCCGCTTGGTTTTCATGGGCACGCAGCGGGTCCAACGATAGGAATGTGGGATGCACAGGAAGGAGTACCAGTTCAAGGTGACTATCCAGTGTTTGCACAAACGGCTTATTCGATAGAACTCAATGCAGCAAGCTTTATTAAAGAGTGGAACAAAGAAATTAGAATTATGCTGGAAGAAGATGCATTTTTTGACGGTCAGTCAGTAACCTATTTAGATGGCAGGCAAACTGAGTTTCATTTGATTCATTCAGATGAAAACCAATAACTATAGGTGGAGCGTTACGCCTATTTTAATGCCTATACGAAATGAAAAAACTGAACGGAGCGGCTAAAGGTTGGCCGATGCGAGAAGACTTATGTAGAATTAAATCAAGCGAAGCGTAAAGTGTCAGGCCTTTCGCCCTTTCAAGCGAAAGGCCATGAAACTGTACTAAATATTAGCAGTAGGTTGCTATCCTAAAACGCAGTCTTATTCAGCAGCAGTGCGAACAACTACGTTCTCTGCACTGTATTCGCGAACAAAATCAGACATTGTTTTGTGGTTACAAATAATGTTCTCACCTTCCAAACCAAACTTCGCTAGTGCCGCTTCTTTACCTACTGAAAGCGCTTCTAGACAAGCCTGTGACGCAACATCTTGGTTTTTAGCAACAAGTGCTACAGTTTTCGCGTTTTCAGTCGCCTTGTTGTTTTTGTACATGTAAGCAAAAGTGCGAAGTGATTCGCCGTTGCAACGTACAGATGCACTGAACTCTTCTGCATTAAAACCTTTTGAACGGATAAGACGCAATGCAGGACCAAAACCATCTTCTGCAGCAGTTAAACATGCTTGTGTTTCGATGTTGTCGTTAATTGGCTTTAGTACGACATCTTTTGCGAAAGATTGAGTGGCAGCAACAGATAGTGTTAGAGCAATTGCGAAAGTAGACAGTTTCATTTTTGAATTCCTATTTTGTAACTAAATTAGATATCACCTGAGTGATGAATACATTATGAAC
>NZ_JACSOE010000020.1:0-69716 GCF_014349115.1 Alteromonas sp. BZK5
GTTCTCGATTTAGAACCACTAAACCGTCAAACATTCGCCTTGTCTAGATGGCACACAGACCGCTGCAAAAATGTACAACAAAGGTCAACAGGCCCTAGGAGCCATCAGAAAAGGAAATAACGTAGATGGTTAACGTTTACTACCAAAAAAATATTGCTGCAACGCCCAAAGAACTGCGCGATACACTCCTTGATCACCAGAATTTAAGCGATTTTTTCAACGCGTCGTTTAAGGTATTGAAAGCAGAAAATGATAATGAGATTAGCGGCGGAAAGGGCTGCGTAAGAGAAGTCACTATTCTTAGTGTACGTTTTAAAGAAGAGATTGTTCACGCAGATACAAACGGCATTGAATATAGAGTGGTTGATGACTTCCCAGTGAAGGCGCACAGGGGCGTTATTGCGTTCACGCAGCAAGAAAATGCAACAAACGTTTCTTATCGCATTGCCTGTCGGGCGCCCTGGTATATACCAAACTGGTTACTGACGCGCCTGTTGCAAAACGATATTGAGCAATGTCTAGATAAGTTAGGAGCACGCTTTGATCCCCGTTGAACTTATTTTGCTAGGCTTGAGCCCCGTATTTCTACTGTGTGTTTTTGTTGAATTTAAAAAAGCACGACAGTTTTACAATGTAAAAGACAGTGTGAATAATGCCTTACTTGCACTACTTCATCAGGGCTCTGATGCCTTGGTATTGCTTCTACTAATGCCTTTTTTTATTTGGTTACACCAGTTTTCACTATTTAAAATAGAGCTTAGTGCACTGTCACTTTTTGCAGGTTTTATCCTTCAAGACTTTTTGTACTACTGGTTTCATCGTGCTTCACACAACATACACTGGTTTTGGCTAGCGCATGTGGTACATCACAGCTCGACAAAAATGAATTTCACAACGGCTTTCAGGCAAAGCGTTTTGTACCCTTTTGTCGGCATGTGGCTGTTCTGGGTACCAATGATTCTTATTGGTTTTTCGCCAAGTCTGGTTTTTGCCATTGTCGCCATCAATCTGGCTTATCAGTTTTTTGTACACACTCAGACAATTGGAAACCTAGGCTGGGTAGAGCGTATCTTCAACACGCCTACGCATCACCGTATTCATCACGCAACGAATAAACCATACATCGATAAGAATTACGGTGGCGTACTTATTATATGGGATAAGTTATTCGGCACTTTCGCTAAAGAAGACAAAACGATAACGATAAAGTACGGCATTATAGGAAAAATGCCTGAGGACAATCCTCTTAGCGCCAACTTCAGTCAAATAGGTGTGCTTCGTGAACAGCTTCAGCACGCAAAAGGGATAAAAGCAAAGTTAAAGAGGTTGTTTGGCTATCCTGTCGCAGATTGATAGTAATGGTCTTACACAACCAAAGTACTAGATGGATTGCTAGCGCTACCTAGGGCCTGTTGACCTTTGGTGTACAATAAAGGTCAATAGGCCCTAGAGAAGCGCTAGCCTTGGTATGGCACTATTCTTTACTAGCAATTTTCTGAAGGTTGCTGTGAATTTTGAAAAGTACGATAAGCAGTTCGCACCAGATTCTTGCGCCAATACAGCCAGACACGATAATAAATAGGCCGTATACAAAACTCGCGTCGTACCCTACAAACATCGTTGTTACGCCACTTACTACAGATCCTAGAAGCAATAGCCAGTACACGAAAGTGATAATCTTAGGGGTTAACATTGAGTCGAAGAAGAAAATATCTTTCATAATCATTCCTTGATGAAGTTTGCAGGTAGCAAGCGCTAATGTTTATGCCGCATCCTGCGACAAACTTCTTGTTGTTATCGTTGTTTAGTGTTTAAAAGAATTGTGAACATGCTCACAGGGATACTTGTAACACCGAAAGGCAGTGAGCGCAATACTCTGTTATAAAAGGGTTTTATCTTGCGCCCTGCAAGCCGCCTGTGTGCAGCACAACAATGCGTGACCCGTCTTCAAACATACCTTTGGCCAGCATATCTTTAATCGCCCAAAAGGCTTTGCCGGAATAAACAGGCTCAATATCAAATTCGAAAGCACTATTGAAATCATTGCAAAAGGTTCGAAGCTCATTTGAGGCTTTGGCGTAGCCACCGAAGTGGTAGTTGTGTTCAATATGCCAATTTGATCGACTAAGCGAGGCTGGAAGAAATTGTTCGACTAATCCTTCTAAGTAGCCTTCACCCTTCAGCACGCCAACACCGATAGCTCTGCAACCAGTGTGATGAAGAGTGTCTTTCGCATTATTTTCATTACGTTTATTTAATGCACTGACTATTCCCGCCAAAGTGGCTCCACTAGCGACAGGAGCGACAATAAAATCAAAGTCTATGTCGATTTCATCAACCATGTCCTTTATCCCTTGAAGCGCTTGTGCTTGGCTTCCACCCTCAGGAATGATCATCGCGTCAGGTTGCTGCTGCTTAAGATAAAGTAGATATGCGCTATCGTTTCGCTTTTTGTAAGTGACTCGGTCTACATAGTCGATACGGGTGCCCCAACTTTTCAAATCCTCAATCATGGGTGTAGGTGCAGCGCTATAGTCACCGCGAATAATGGCGTTGAAAGGAATGCCCAATTTATAACAAACAAAGCCTAGTGCATGCAGGTGGTTAGAAAAACCGCCGCCGAAACTCGCTATCGTTTTTGGCAACGGGCTGGTGAGCGTATGACTTAGCTTTCGCCATTTATTACCTGACATTACAGGGTGAATAGCATCATCACGTTTAACAAATAGCGATACTTTGCTGGCACCTTCCCAATTTGGCTTAAATGGGATTAGCGGTGAGGGCAGGGTTAATGACGATTTAAATGCATCAAGGGGAAGCACAACGAGAGCCTAGTGTCAGTTGATCAAATGTATGAAGGCAAGAGTATAACCAGATAGAAATTCAATAAAAGACTTGTAATGTTTATTACGCTAATAAGAGCATAGTTATGGTTATCAAAATGTATGGCCTATGTCGCCAGTTGAGAGCTAAATCCTTACCAATGCGCCCAGAAAGTGCCAGTGGTGTGTGGGGATTTTCGATGTATAGCGCTAGCATGGCTGCGAAGATGTTTTCCATCATTCTTTTTGTTTCGTTATCAACAAGCGGGCTAACCATGTCAAAGAATGCGGTTGCGCAAGAGCCAGATGCTAAGCACATCAGCAATTATGTTCCTAACGCAAAGCTCGTTGGAAAAGGAATGTTCTCTTACTACTTCTGGGATGTGTATACCGGTGAACTTTATGCGCCTGAAGGTGAATATGCAAACCAGCCCCCCTTTGCACTAAAGCTAACGTACCAGCGAGACTTGGAAGGCAAGAAAATTGCCCAGCGTTCTATTGATGAAATGAAAAAGCAAGGAGACCTATCGGCTGATGATTCAGACAAGTGGCTTTCCCTGATGAATAGAATCTTTCCTGATGTTAGCGAGGGCGACGTCATTACCGGTATCGCTACGAAAGATGGCGCGAGTGTGTTTTACGTGAACGGTGAAAAGGCTGATGAAATTGAAGACAAAGTATTTACACAGCGTTTTTTTGATATCTGGCTAAGCGATAAAACGTCTGAGCCAAAATTTAGAAAGAAGTTACTGGGAAGCGGATAAGGGCAACGCTTTATTAGCATTACGCCAAGTCTATCTCGTCAATTGATTAAGGTTACGAAAGTGATAAAGAATACGGTGAAGTTTGTTTTAGGAATCGGAATTGCCGCTTTAACGGTGGCAGGGCTATCTGGGTGCTCGGTCTCTGTGGAAGGTGAAGACTACAAGTCTGTATCGCCTGTTTTCGATATTGAGCAATTTTTTGATGGGAACGTTAAAGCCTGGGGCATTGTTCAGAACCGCTCGGGCGAGGTGGTGCAAAGGTTCGTAGTAGACATCGATGGTTCAGTAGATGGCGATACGTTAACCCTTGATGAATCCTTTAATTACGGTGTGGGCGACGGTCCAACGTCCCGTACTTGGACCATTGTAAAGCAAAGTGATAATAGCTATGTGGGTCGCGCGAGTGACATTGATGGTCCAGCCAAAGGCACAAGCTTTGGCAACGCATTTAACTTTCATTACGAGATGGATTTGCCGGTGGACAACACTACCTATTCAGTGACGTTTGACGATTGGTTTTGGGCATTTGACGACAGTACTATGATGAACCGTTCGTATATTCGTAAGTTTGGCATTGTGATGGCAGAAGTCACCATATTTATGCAAAAGCAAACAGACTAATACGCCATTAACCTCGTTTTTTAAAAACGCTGGCCAGTAGATTTACTGGTCAGTGACTCGTTACTCGTCGGCCCTCCATCTTCATATATTTCCATTTTCGTTTCACATTTGAAACTAATCGACATTTACTTTGGCATTACCCGTGAGGTGGCATTTCGTTCCATGCTAATGTAAGCGTTTAATTCGTTATTTTTCTTTGCTTAGGAGCGTTCATGAAAGTTGCATTGATGATGGAAAACAGTCAGGCGGCTAAGAATCCGGTAATATTAAATGAGCTCACAAGCGTGGCGGACTCACTGGGACACGCTGTATTCAATGTGGGTATGAACAGCGAAACTGATCACCATCTTACCTATGTGCACTTAGGCATAATGGGAGCTATTCTACTCAACTCGAAAGCTGTCGATTTTGTGATTTCAGGCTGTGGTACGGGTCAAGGGGCTATGATGTCATTGAATGCTCATCCAGGCGTATTTTGCGGTTATTGTATCGACCCTTCAGATGCATTTTTGTTTAACCAAGTTAACAATGGAAATGCGTTAGCGTTACCTTTTGCAAAAGGCTTTGGATGGGGCGCTGAACTTAATGCGCGTTATATCTTTGAGAAAGCGTTAACAGGCGAGCGTGGCGCGGGCTATCCCGTTGAACGTAAAGAACCTCAAGTACGAAACGCTGGTATTCTCGCAGATTTGAAACGTGCGTTGGCTCCAGAGAGCTACGTCGATTCACTGAAAAAAATGGACGTTGAACTGGTTAAAACAGCCGTATCTGGCGAGCGTTTCCAGCAGTGTCTATTTGACCACGGTCAATATGAAGAGATTAAAGCGTACGTGAAGTCGCTGTTAGCGTAAGCGACTGGCACAAATCACAACGTTGACAATGTCGGATAAAAACGCTGATGCTAAGAAAAAAGCGTCAGCGTTTTTTTATTTTTTGCCGACAAAAGCAATAGTCCAAAGTTTAACGCTTAAACGTAAATACCACACCTAACCCGTGCCCTTTAACTAGCGGGTCGTGAATAAACCAAATGTGGCCGTCGTGTAACTTCACAATGGCAGACACGAGCGATAAGCCCAACCCATTTCCCTTACTGGTTCTACTGCCGTCTGCCCGATAGAATCGGCGCTCCAGATTCACAATTTCATGTTCACCCACGCCAATTCCCGCATCGTTCACGGCAATCACGATATGACTTGCTGTGGTAGAGAGCTGTACGGTGACCACACTTTTTTCGTTAGAGTACTTTATGGCGTTGTCTAACACGTTAGCTACAGCTTGAAATAGCAGGTTAGGATCGGCAAGCATTGTAACTGCATCGAGCTCGCTCGAAAGGGTAATGTCGCGCTCTTCTGCAAGGGGGTGATACAGGTCAACCACGTCCTCTACGATGGCGCGTAAGTCAGTGGAACAAAAGCCTTCTTTCTTATTGGTGGTTTCAAGCCCACTTATGCGTAACAAGCTGTTAAACATGTTTAGCAGGTTGTCGGCTTCTTGGGTTGTATCTTCCCTTAGTTGAGTGTCTTCGATTTTTTCTAGCGTGTTGCGAAGTCGAGATAATGGAGTGCGAAGGTCATGGGCGATGCTATCGGTCACTGACTTTATATTGTTGACTGAACTCTCAATAGTATCGAGCATTTGATTAAACACAAATGACAAACTGCTCAGATCGTCCCAATTACTGTCAATTTCTAAACGCTCTTGCAGGTTTCCCGTTTTGATAATCTTATCCGCCGTTTGCGACATGCGGTTAATTCGATTAACCACGTAAACGGCTATAGCGAAGCTCAGCACACTCAAGGTACAAAGCAACACCACAATGATCCAGCTGAACGTTTTACCAAACCACTGTGCGCTGTATAAATCGTCAATGCCACGACCAACGTAAAGCACGTGATCGCCAAGGGTTACTTCTCTCATAAGTGCTTGGCGCAGCGTTTTTCTCGTTGTGCTATTGGGGCGGGTGATAACTATTTCTGCGGTAGCAAAACTGGCACCTTTGTGGCGCTCAAGAACAAGGGGAATTGACGACAGATTGCCAGCCACTACTTGTTCATCTTTACTCAGTGCAACAAATGAACGTAGGTGGTCGGAGGCTGAGGTGATTGTTGAGCCATTTGGCGAATGTTGGCCATTGTCTTTTGCTATCGCTAACTTAACCGCGTCAATACCGAGGTTTTCATAAAGAGTAATCAGCGCGTTTGTTTTGGCATTAACGGCAGCATTCGATTCCGAAATAAACAAGTCGCTGCTCGTTAATCGCCAAAAATAAACAATTAAAACAATGGCAATACAAGCTAGAGTGGTGAGCAATACGCCTACGCGAAAACTTGAACTACGCGTAAAATCGCGTATTGCTATCATGCAAGCCCATCCGCTATTCGATACCCTGTGCCTCTTACGGTTTCGATAAGCGGGACATTAAACGCCTTATCCACTTTTTGACGCAAGCGGCTAATGTGAACATCTATCACATTCGTTTGCGGGTCAAAATGATAGTTCCAAACCTGCTCAAGCAGCATGCTTCGCGTCACGACTTTACCCTTGTGACGGAGCAGGCATTCAAGCAATTGAAATTCTTTAGACTGCAGGTCGATCTCTTGATCGCCACGCAATACTTTGCGGTTAACTAGGTCTAGAGTGAGGTCGCCTACTTTTATCAGCGTCTTGTCTTCACCTTCTTTGTTACGACCTGCAAGGCCCTCAACGCGAGCAAGTAACTCTTCAAATGCAAAAGGCTTAGTTAAATAATCATTAGCGCCTGTGCGAAGGCCTTTGACCTTGTCTTCTACCTGACTTTTTGCACTCAGTAATAAAACGGGCGTTGTGTTGCCTTCTTCGCGAAGTTTTTCTAAAACAGAAAAACCGTCGAGTTCGGGCAGCATCACATCCAGAATTACGGCGTCTAATTCGTTACTTGACGCCTGTTGGTAGCCTGATGTTCCATCACCTACAGTAATACATTCATGCCCTTCACCCAATAGTCCATTTGCAATGTGCGAGGCAACCTTTGGATCATCTTCTACAAGTAGCACTTTCATTATTACGCTTCTTTTGTTTATCAACATTCACACACTTGTTTGGCGTTGCTGTCGCCATTATGTGGCGATTAATCGTCAGCAAGCAAAATCAAGCAGTCGCAAAGCAGTATCGCTTTCACATGCTTTTACGAGTGTTAAGTAACGAAACGATCACTTTTAAGCTTTTTCGCATGTAGCGACAATTTGTTCAGGTGTCTAGTGCCCTAGAGGGCGCATGCACAGCGCATAGGCTTGCTCTACACTATTGAACTGCGCTCTCAAATTGTACTGGGGCCCCGGTCAACGTGCATCTTGATCAAACACTTAACTTAGTTAGCCTCTGTCAAAACGCATGCTGGCGTTGTAAGGCGTGAAGTGTTGAACATCGCCTCGTGCACATTTTTCCTGAACTTCGTGCCAATATTCAGGGGTCATCAAATCACCGTGTAACGATTTAAGTATATCTTTGAACTTGCGTTTACCCACAATGAAGTGCTCAAACTGCTCAGGGAATACGTCGTTAGGCGCTACCGAGAGCGTATCAATAGCATAAGGATCGTCAGATTTCGGCAGGGATCTAAAATTGCGCTCATTCATTAAACAAATTTCATCATAGTCGTAGAAAATAACGCGGCCATGACGGGTAATACCGAAGTTTTTATGTAGCATGTCGCCAGGAAATATGTTGGCCATAGCAATTTGCTTAATACACAGTCCAAGCTCATCTAGTGCACGGGTAATTTTCTCTTCATCTGTTTCTTCTTGTAGATACAGATTAAGCGGCGTCATCTTTCGTTCAATGTACATGTGTTTAATGATGAGTTCAGATTCAGTGAATTCTAGGCTCGATGCACACGTTTCTTTCAATTCTTCAATAAGTTCAGGCTCAATTCTGTCTAGCGGAAACCTGAAGTTTACGTACTCGTGGGTATCTGCCATTCGGCCCACACGGTCTGACATTTTCACTAACTTATAGCATTCTGTAACGTGTTCACGCGTGATTTTTTTACTCTCTGCAAACTCGTCTTTAATAATCTTAAACACCACGCCATAAGAGGGCAGATGAAAAACCATCATGACCAGGCCTCGAATGCCAGGGGCCGCCTCAAATTTGTCGTCTGACTCGTCCATGTGCTGCAAGAAGTTGCGATAAAATACTGTTTTACCGTGCTTATAGTGTCCCATTGCCATATATAGCTCGAAGTGCTTTTTATTAGGGAGAAGCTCTTGAAGAAAGGCGGTAACTTCCGCAGGATTTTGAGTGTCAGCCATAAAGTAGCTGCGAGCAAAACCGAAAATCACGCTTAAGTCTTTGCGATCAGTTAGCAGCGCATCCACAAACATATGGGGTTCATTATAGCGTCGCATGGCGATAACAAACGGCAGCGTTTCCTCGGGCATGCAAATTCGCCCAATCAGGTAAGCGGCTTTTCCTCTAAAAAACGTAGGCTTAAGGATTTCCACAGCTTGAACGCTGGCCAGCTGTTCCTTGTTTAGCCGAGCGCGAAGCGCGCTTTCAAGGTTCTGTAGGTCTCGCTCGAAGTTTTCAAACGGAATGTTGTATCGATATATCTTAAAAATTGACTCGTACATTTCACGCACCGTAGTGGTGGTGTCGAAGCTGTTAATCACTTTGTCTCTGTCTTGCCCGGGTAAGAAACAGAGGCTGGGCAAGACAAACATCATATCGTTATCGATTTTTCTATGTTTAAACAAGCGGCCAATTACAGAGTTATAAAAGGTTTCGGCTAGCTCAAACTGCGGGTGGCCTTCTAGCTGTAAAGCAAATACTTTTTTAAGCTCTTGCCAGAAAGCGTCGTCTTTTTGATGTACTTGAGTTAGCTGATAAATTTCGGCGACAGCATCTGACAGGCTTTGCTCGTAAATGGTTATTCGCTCTTTAGAGGCAAGCTGAGTTTCTTTCCAATTTCCCTTTTCGAACCTTTCTTGAGCGCCACGGGTGATGCGGGTGAACCATCGATAACTCTTATCGAAATGAGACAAAATTTGATAAGCAACTTTTCTTACCAAACTCTTATCTTGGCTAGTAGCTAACTCTTGCATGATCGTGTGTTCCTTATTTTATTACTCGCTATATCTACCACAAAATAGATAGCTTGAAGAGTGAAGTTTGGCGCAGATAGCGATTAAGTTACCAATTATCAGACACTTTTTTGTTTTATTATACTTTTGTTTAATGTATTCTGTTGACGGATTAATAACCAATTATAAGTTTGTATTTGATGGGTTTTAATATTCTTATTTGTGATGACTCGGCGCTGGCGCGAAAAATGGCGAGAAGCAATTTGCCAGATGGCTTTGCTGAAACTATTTACGAAGTGTCAAATGGTATGGACGCGTTGGAAGTATTGGCTCATCACACAATAGACTTGGTTTTGCTGGACCTGACCATGCCTGTTTTAGATGGTATCAGTGTATTAAGTGAAATAAAACGCCGTCAACTTGAAACGTTTGTTATCGTCGTGTCTGGCGATATTCAGCCAATGATGCAAGAAAAAGTGATGTCTTTAGGTGCACTGGGCTTTATAGAAAAGCCGATAAAACGGGACGTGCTAATGTCAGTTTTGCAGCGCTTTGGTTTTATTCTTCCCGATACATACAAACCAGCGATTGCGGTTTAAGATTTTAACGACTTATAAAAAGCGTCGATAAAGGTTGATGAGAAAAATTGATGACAAAGGGCGAACTGTGGTTCGCCCTTTTTTATATGCGCTTAGTCAAACCAGTGGCGGGTTTTGTTCGCAAACCATACTAGCGAAAGCATAACGGGCACTTCAACTAATACACCCACCACAGTGGCAAGTGCTGCGCCGCTGTGTAAACCAAATAGCGAAAGAGCGACGGCTACCGCCAATTCAAAAAAGTTAGACGTACCAATCATACATGCCGGTGCTGCAACATTATGCGGTAGTTTCATGCGTTTTGCGGCAAAGTAGGCAATAGCAAAAATACCGTAAGTTTGTATTAGTAGCGGTATTGCGATAAGCATGATGTCTTGCGGCTGCGATAAAATAGTTTCGGCCTGAAGACCAAACAAAATAACAATAGTGAGAAGCAGGCCAATAACTGAAAAGGGTTTGAACTTGCTAACCAATGCGTCAACAGCGCCATTTCCTTGCATGTTATTGCCTTTATTTTCCAAGCGACGGCGCGTGATATAACCCGCGACCAATGGCAATACAACATACAGTGCAACAGAAAGCAGCAGGGTGTCCCATGGTACGGTTATATCTGTTACGCCCAGCAGCATGGCGGTAAGCGGTGCAAAGGCAACGACCATAATCAAGTCGTTAATTGATACCTGGACTAACGTGTAGTTAGCATCCCCTTTGGTAAGGTGACTCCACACAAATACCATCGCTGTACATGGAGCGACGCCCAGTAGGATCATGCCGGCAATATACTCAGTGGCTATTTGCGGATCTACCCAGTCGGCAAAAATACCCTTAAAAAATAGCCAACCCAATAGTGCCATAGTGAACGGCTTTATCAGCCAGTTAATCACCAAGGTCAGTACAAGGCCTTTTGGCTTTTTACCAACGTCTTTAATTGAGCCAAAGTCTATTTGTACCATCATTGGGTAAATCATTAGCCAAATAAGTACTGCCACTATCAAGTTTACGTGCGCATATTCAAGCGCCGCAATAGACGCAAATACACCCGGCATGGCATAGCCTAAGCCCACCCCTGCAACAATGCAAAGGCCAACCCACACTGATAAATAACGTTCAAAGAAACCCATTCTGATTCACCTTTGTCTTACTTTACAACGATTTTTGATTAACACGCTTACTCACTTCTTCTGCGCTTTCAACGCGCTCAGAATAGCGGTCAACGAGAAAGTCGTTGTTGTCGCGGGTGAGCAAAGTAAATTTCACCAACTCTTCAACTACGTCCACAATGCGGTTGTAGTAAGGTGACGGCTTCATGCGACCATCGTCTTCAAATTCTAGAAAGGCTTTTGCCACAGAAGACTGATTAGGGATGGTTAACATGCGCATCCAGCGACCTAAAATGCGCATTTGGTTTACCGCATTAAACGATTGTGAACCGCCGGAAACCTGCATAATCGCCAACGTTTTACCTTGGGTTGGTCGCACGCCGCCAAGGCTAAGCGGTACCCAGTCAATCATGCTTTTCATGATGCCAGTCATGCTGCCGTGACGCTCTGGTGAACACCAAATTTGCCCTTCAGACCACATCATAAGCTCACGCAGTTCTTTCACTTTTGGATGAGAGTCATCTTCAGTATCTGGCTGCGGCAATCCACGAGGGTCAAAGATTTTGGCTTCTGCACCAAAGTACTCGAGCAACCGCGCCGACTCTTCTATTACTAGGCGGCTGTACGAGCGTTCTCTGAGCGAGCCGTAAAGTAGTAAAATACGCGGCTTGTGATCTGAGAACCTTGATGCAAAGTTAGCCATAATTGGCTTGTGCATTTGCGCCATTACCGCGTTATCAGATGGGCTTTGTGCCGTTGAGCTTTCTTGGCTGCTTGATATACCTTGGCTCATTGATTTACTGTTACCCATTACTGGGCTCCTAATTTTGATAGTGCCTCTTTAAGCGCTGCTTTATCTAAGTTTTTCTCAGCAAGTTCTGCTAATGCCGCTACACGCTTTTCAATAATATCGATGGTGTTGTTGAAGGCCTCGGCTTTCTCTTGTTCGCTACCTTCTAACTTAGACGGGTCTTCTAAGCCCCAGTGCACCTTAAGAGATTTACCGAAATAAACAGGGCATGACTCGCCCGCCGCTGAATCACAAACCGTCACAACAAGATCAGCATCGTAATCTTCAAATTCATCCCACGACTGGCTTTGAAGGCCGCCTGTACTGAACCCGCGCTCTGCAAGGTACTTAAGAGAAAGAGGGTGTACTTCTCCTACAGGCTGGCTGCCAGCACTACGTGCTTCAATATTGCCATTCGAGGCGTTGGTGATGGCCTCGCAAAGAATGCTGCGGCAACGGTTGTGCGTACAAATATATAAAATCTTCATATAAAACCTTGTTTAATGGTCGAGGCTACTGTGGGTAGCTATAATAAATAGAATAAGACTTTAAAAAACAGATGTTTGGAGACGTATTAAGCTGCAGTTAACACCAGGGCCTGTTGACCTTTGATGTGCATTTTTGCAGCGGCCTTTGTGCCATCCAGAAAGTTTGGAATCTAGCAATTCTCGCAGGACAAATTCGCTAACGCCTCACTAATATATTCATTATTATGAATAGCGGTGTTCTTAATGACCTCCAGCGCCCAAGCGGGTAGGTCAGGATGGAGCTGGTAATACACCCATTTGCCCTTACGAGTATCGAGAACTAAACCGCACTTTCGTAAGTCAGCGAGATGGCGTGAAATTTTGGGCTGGCTTAATTGAAGCGCATCAGTAAGGTCGCACACGCATAGCTCACCTTTTACGCTGAGCATAAGCAGCGTCTTTAAGCGGGTGTCTTCCGACAAGCATTTGAAAAATGTTAAAGGCTGTAGCTGCGCAGAATCAGAACAAGTCGACATAAATTACATCACATATGAAATTTCGTATGTAATGTATCGTATATGAAATTCCGTATGTGTCAATGACAAATCTGAAATTTCATATATGTTTGGTAGGAACGAGAGGGTCTTAGACCGCCATTATTCCCGGTAGTCCAGAAATTTAGTGGTTTTCAGAAGCGGCAGCCTCGAAGTGCTCGGGCATTGTTGGGTAGATGACTAGCGGAATAAACAACACCAATGTAGAGCTGATAACGCCACTAATAGACGTAAAAAGCATCGTTTTTATGTAGTAACCACCAAATTGCTTGTGGGCCTGTCGCCCTTATTCGTAAAACTAGGCACCCAAAATAGTAAAAGTGACAATGCACCCGTTAAAACGTGAAGCGCTACTATAAAGCCATGAATTGTTTGCATCTTGCTTTCCTTTGGCAAGGAAATTGCCGATGTCATGTTCAAATCAACAGGCACCATTAAGAACCAAGTTTCTTCAGTCATGGCTAAGCTTGGCGTAAGAGATAGAACGAGGGCTGTGCTCAAGGCGTTAGAGCAGGGAGTTATTTAGTTATACTTTTGTACAGCATGCTAAAGAATAAGATACACAGGTTGGACCACTTGATAAAATACAATAATAGGGTCACATGTGATTTTGGAGAAGTACATGAGCAAGTGGTTAGTAGTTTTATCTTTAGTTTTTGGTGTGAGCACGTCCGCTTATGCAAACCTGATATTAAACGGTAGCTTTGAGAACAACGATATTGAGAGTAATAGCTGGAAAGCCTTCACTGCTGGAACAGTTGATGGGTGGAGCGGCACAAATATGGAGCTATGGGATAATTTTGAAGGGTTGAATGCATTTGATGGTAGCCAATATGCTGAGCTTAATGCCAATGGTAATAATGGCCGATACTTTATTTTTCAAAGCTTCTCTACTGAAGCAGATGCTAACTATGATGTGTCATTTGCTTATGCAGCACGAGGCAAAGGTGAAAGTTTTCAGCTAGACATATTCAGCGATACGGGTAACATTTTGTTCAGTCAAGTGTTTGACGATCACGCCATTAAAACTTGGTCTGAATTCTACGGTGATTTTGTTGCGCAAACTGCGCTGACAACCATCCGTTTTTCTACCATCAATACAGGAACCTATGGCAATTTTGTTGATGATATCGTGGTAACTGAAGCGCCTAGTTTAGCGAGTGTATCCAGTGTTTCAGTTAGTGAGCCAGCGAGCTTGGCTATTTTGCTACCTCTTTCATCTTTTGCGTTTATAAGACGCAAGAGAGTCAAATAGATTTACACATATGGTAATTACGAAAAGGCCCGCGTTTATGCGGGCCTTTGTTTTCTATGCAAAAATATCTGCGATTTGGTTCTAATGCTTATTTATCCATATGCACAACAGAACGGATACTTTCACCTTTATGCATTAAATCAAACGCTTCGTTTATTTCATCAAGACCCATGGTGTGAGTGATAAACTCTTGAAGACCAAAGTCACCATTTAGGTATTGCTCTACAATACCTGGCAGTTCTGAACGACCTTTAACACCGCCAAATGCAGAGCCGCGCCATACACGACCTGTCACTAACTGGAATGGGCGCGTTGAAATTTCTTGTCCTGCGCCAGCTACACCAATGATCACAGATTCGCCCCAGCCTTTATGGCAGCATTCTAGCGCAGAGCGCATAACGTTTACATTGCCGATACATTCAAACGAGTAGTCAACGCCGCCATCGGTCATTTCAACAATTACTTCCTGAATAGGCTTGTCGAAATTTTTAGGGTTAACTAAATCAGTTGCGCCAAGCTGCTTCGCTAGATCAAACTTGCTTTCATTAATATCGATACATATGATGCGACCTGCGCCTGCCATACGTGCACCAATGATGGCTGACAGACCGATGCCGCCTAGACCAAAAATAGCAACCGTATCGCCTTCTTGTACTTTAGCTGTTTTAAGTACAGCACCCATACCCGTAGTTACACCACAACCAAGTAGGCAGACTTCGTCTAGCGGCGCACTTTTGTTTACTTTCGCCAGCGATATTTCAGGAAGTACTGTGTACTCAGAAAACGTCGAGCAGCCCATGTAATGATAAATTGGCTCGCCATTTTTAGAGAAGCGGCTTGTGCCATCTGGCATTAAGCCTTTACCTTGTGTTTCGCGCACCGCTTGGCAAAGGTTAGTTTTTCCTGATTTACAGAACTTACATTCGCCACATTCTGCGGTGTAAAGAGGAATAACGTGATCGCCAACTTCTACACTAGTCACACCTTCGCCCACCATTTCAACAATACCGCCACCTTCGTGACCTAATATTGAAGGGAATACGCCTTCAGGATCATCACCGGACAGCGTAAATGCGTCAGTGTGACATACGCCAGTTGCAACGATGCGTACGAGTACCTCGCCTTTCTTAGGAAGCTCTACGTCAACTTCTTCCATCTTTAACGGCTCACCCGGGCCCCAAGCCACCGCAGCTTTTGACTTGATATGAGTTTGACCTTCTTGCAATGAATCTTTAAACGATGTCATGTGATGACTCCTTAATCATAAATATACGATGATGTTTTATAGGCCAAAGTATAGGAGACGGATTACTAATGATAAATATAGTTTTAGTAAATCACTATTTCATATTTGTAATAATAAATTTTGCCAAATAGAATGTACTTAAAATAAACCAGCGCTGTGTTGAACAACGCTAAACCAACGAGTGGCGATAATGAAATATCTAGAAGGTATAGCCGAGTTTTGTGCCGTAGCTGACGTTGGTAATTTTACCGGGGCTGCAAATAAGCTAGATACGTCAGTGGCGCAGATAAGCCGTAAAGTCGCATCAATTGAAAAGCAGTTAGGCGTTAAATTATTACAGCGTACAACGCGCAGCGCATCGCTCACTGAAGCGGGCACGCAGTATTTTCAGCAGGCAATGCCTGCGTTAAAGGCGCTCGAAGATGCCCATCTAGCGGTGAGCGCACTGCAGGCATCGCCGCAAGGGCTAATTAAACTTACTGCTCCCGTAGCGTTTGGCGAAGCCTTTATCGCGCCTTTGCTCAATACCTTCATGCAAAAGTATTCGGGCATTAGTGTGCAATGCACGTTCTCAAACGAAAAGCTCGATATTGTCGAACAGGGCCTCGACCTAGCCATCCGCATTGGCAAACTGGAAGACTCGACGCTGGTTGCCAAAAAGCTGTCTACACGTCATTTGTTCGTATGCGGCAGTAAGGGTTATTTCAAAGAACAAGGACAGCCTAAAAGTATTGATGAGTTAAAAGAGCACTCGCTGCTGGTAGGGTCACAACCCTATTGGCGCTTGCTTATCAACAATAAAATTCAATCTATTCCTGTGCAGGGAAGAGTACGGTATAACAGCGGGAATGCTCTATGCAGCGCTGCGATTGCTGGTTTAGGTATTGCACAACTACCCGGGTTTTACGTGCGTAAAGCACTAGCCTCAGGTCAACTAATAGAGCTGTTTCCCGAGTACAAAGACAAGCAAGAGGCTATTTGGGCTGTATTTCCTTCAAACAGAAATGTTGCACCTAAAATTAGGTTACTGGTAGATTTTTTAGCTCAACATCTCATCTCAGACAGCTGATGTGCTTGTTTAAAAATAGTGATCGAAATACAGCGCTTGTATCTAAATATTCTTTAATAAACGTGATATGCAGGTGATGAAGTGCGCAAAGATGAGGGAAAAATTCACGTACGCGGCGCCCGTGTACACAACTTAAAAAATATCAGTATCGATATACCGCGAAATGAAGTGGTGGTGTTTACCGGTGTATCAGGCTCAGGAAAATCTTCTTTGGCTTTCGGCACGCTTTACGCAGAAGCTCAGCACCGCTATTTAGATTCGATATCACCTTATGCAAGGCGATTAATTGAGCAGGTGGAGAAACCTGACGTAGACGCGATTGATGGCTTACCGCCTGCTGTGGGCCTACACCAGCGCCGCGGCGCACCTTCAGTTCGTTCTTCCGTTGGCAGTATCACCACGCTATCTAATAGTCTGCGAATGCTTTATTCCCGGGCCGGGGATTATCCCAAAGGGCAGAGCATTGTCTACGCAGACGGGTTTTCTCCTAATACACCTGAAGGTGCATGTGAAAACTGTGACGGTATTGGAAAAGTTTTTGACACACAAGCTCATCGCCTTGTACCCGACGACAGCCTCACCATACGTGAGGGCGCTGTGGCAGCTTGGCCTGGTGCGTGGCAGGGCAAAAACCTAGTAAGGGTACTATTATCGCTAGATATCGATGTTGATATTCCATGGCGTGAACTGCCTCAAAAAACGCGTGACTGGATCTTATTTACCGACGAAATGCCTCAGTTACCTGTATACCGAAACTATAACCTAGCGCAAACTCGTAAAGCACAACAAGAGGGCGAGCCTGCCAGCTACAATGGCAAGTTTATCAGCGCGCGACGTCATGTGCTCGACACCTTTAAAACATCTCAAAAAGAGAAAATGAAGCAGCGAATTGCTCCCTTTATATCTGTTGAAGCATGTCCGGTTTGCCGTGGAAAAAAGCTTAAGCAAAATGCGCTGGCAGTGAAAGTTGATGGCTTAGATATTATTGAGTTTTCAAGGCTGCCACTACAGCAAGTTCACGAAAAGCTTCAGGCGTTAAGAAAGTCAGTCAACGGCGATACTTCGGAGCGTGGCCAGGTGATACGCAATATTACGGGCGACATTATTGAAAGAGTGAAGCCCATAATAGCGCTTGGGCTTCATTACCTTTCGTTAGATAGAAGTACAACAAGTATCTCAGTCGGCGAACTACAGCGACTACGCTTGGCGACCCAGCTTAAATCGAACTTATTTGGCGTTGTCTTTGTTATGGATGAACCTTCATCCGGTCTTCACCCTCGCGACGTAGAAGGTCTTATTCGCGCGCTTCACAATATTACCGAAACGGGAAATTCCCTGCTCGTTGTCGAGCACAACCCTTACGTTATTAAAGGCGCTAACTGGGTTGTAGATGTAGGACCGAGAGCGGGAGTGAACGGAGGTGAGCTTGTCTATAGTGGGCCGGTTAAAGAACTGGCAAACACAAAAAACTCTTTAACGGCAGACTATGTCTTTAACAATAAAGCTCTAAGCCAGCGTATCAAGTATAAATCGTCAGGGGTATTGCGTTTAAAAGACGTGTCTAGAAATGATGTCAGCCATGTTGATATTGATATTCCACTAGGTGTGATGACATGTGTCACTGGCGTTTCCGGCTCTGGAAAGTCGAGTTTAATTAGCCAAGCATTAGTTGAGTTAGTCAAAGATGGATTAAACTCTGCTGAGAAAGAAGGGATGCGAGCGAAGGAAGCGAGAGAAACGAAAGAACTGCTTACTGACGCCAATTCGCTTCTTGCTCAAGACACTTTTTCACATAAAAGTGAACCGCAGCAAGGCCGCATTGAAAGCGGACTCGAAGAGTTAAGTCGTATAGTTGTGGTAGATCAGTCCCCCATCGGCAGGACACCCCGTTCAACTTTGGCAACCTATACCGGCATATTTGACCAAATCAGAAGTTTATTTGCTTCAACCGAAGAAGCAAAATCCCGTGGTTACGATGCGGGCCATTTTTCGTTTAACGTTGTAAAAGGGCGGTGCCCACATTGTGAAGGCTTGGGTGTGGTATCGGTAGAACTACTGTTTATGCCGAGTGTTTATTCCCCCTGTACCGTTTGTAACGGTCAGCGTTTTAACGATAACGTACTGGAAGTTGGTTACAACGAACATTCTATCGCTGATGTATTATCGCTTACGGTTGAAGAAGCACTATCTGTATTTAGTGGTAATCAAGTTATTACGCGGGGACTTAAAACGCTAATGAACGTAGGGCTTGGCTATTTAACCCTTGGACAAAGTGCCACTGAATTATCAGGCGGCGAGGCGCAGCGCATTAAATTAGCGTCAGAACTTAAACGTGCTCAAAATGCTAATACCCTATACGTGCTTGATGAACCTACAACAGGTTTACATCTTTCAGACACTGCATTACTTATGCAGCATTTAAGCACGTTAGTTGAAGCAGGGAATACGGTGGTGATGGTTGAGCACAATATGCAAGTGGCTGGGGCTTGCGACCACATTATTGATATGGGGCCAGGCGCTGGTGATGAGGGAGGAAAAATAGTTGCTGAAGGCAGACCAGAAGAGGTTGCCAAAGTTCAGCAAAGTGCAACAGCCCCATTTTTGAAGGCGAGTTTGGCTTAAAGAAAGGTTTTGATTGTGTAAGCCAGCAAAGAAACTGCTTGAACTCGTATTTGTACCTTAAAAAGAAATAATAATTAAAGAGTGTTGCATTTTTTGCAACACAGTGTAGTGAAAACTGCGGTTGACATATAGACGTCTATACGGCAAATTGCTTGTATGAAAAAGATTCTACTTACTCGCACCACCATTATGTTAATTACCACCTTAAAAAGGGCGGTCGCTGACTAGTGCAAGTAAGCAAAAGACAACGAAAGCCCGCCTAACACAGAGCGGGCTTTTTTTTACACACGTTTTAGCATGCGTAACCTTAAGGAGCAGCATATGAAAGTCTTAAAGTTTGGGGGTTCTTCTTTAGCCGATGCACCGCGATACATGCGCGTTATGGAGATTAGCACGGCAACCCACCAAACCGACGGTGCTGCGGTTGTACTCTCTGCCCCAAAGGGGGTAACGAACGCGCTTTCACTGCTATGTGAACAAGCAGCCGCGAATGAAGATTTCCAGCCGTTATTCAATAAGTTGAACGACACGGTTACCGGCATCGCCAACAACCTAAACGAAGAACTCGACGGGTTTGCACATGCAAGCGTGGTAGAATTCATTAATAGTCACCTTTCAGTATTAAAACAGCACCTTGAAGGTATTAAGCTGCTTGGTGTTGCACCTGATAATGTCGCTGCCGGTATTCTAAGTATTGGTGAGTACATCTCGGTGACGCTTTTTAGCGCTATGCTATCTGCTAAAGGTATCGCTAATCGCGTTATCGACCCGGTTAAGTATGTGCTGGCCGAAGGCGATTACCTAGACAGCATTGCCGATGTGTCGCTTAGTAAAGCGCGCTTTTCAGATGTGCCTACGGATGGCAGTGAATTTCTTGTCATGCCGGGGTTTGTTGCTGCTAACGAAGCGGGCGAGAAAGTCACGCTTGGGCGTAACGGCTCTGACTATTCAGCGGCCATTTTAGCGGCGTGTATAGATGCAAATTGCTGTGAAATTTGGACAGACGTAGACGGTGTTTATAACGCTGACCCGAATCAAGTTGAAGGGGCAGTGCTGTTAGACAAGCTTACCTATCAAGAAGCGATGGAGCTGTCTTATTTCGGTGCCAAGGTACTTCATCCGAAAACTATCGGTCCTATTGCCCAACACCACATCCCTTGTTTGATCAGAAACACACTAAACCCAGCTGCGCCAGGTACGCTAATCAGCAATGAAAAAAGCGAAGTGTGGACGTCAGTTAAAGGTATTTCACAGCTTGATAATGTCACCATGTTTAACGTTGCAGGCCCTGGCCTTAAAGGCATGGTGGGTATGGCAAGCCGTGTGTTTGAGGTGATGTCGAATGCCAATATTTCAATAAGCCTTATTACCCAGTCTTCTTCAGAATACTCAATCAGTTTCTGTATCCAAAGCAAAGACGCCAGCCGAGCGTTAACGCTTCTAGAAGATGCGTTCGCGCTAGAGCTTCAAAATCAATTGCTAGACCCCATTGAAGTGCGTCATGACCTAGCCATTGTCACTTTGGTGGGTGACGGTATGCGTCAAACCAAAGGCTTGGCAGCGCGTTTCTTTAACTCGCTTGCCCAAGCGCGGGTGAACAACGTTGCTATTGCTCAGGGCTCTTCAGAACGCTCTATTTCAACGGTAATTGAAAGCAAGCGTGCTAAGAAAGCGGTAAAGGTTATTCACCAGAATTTTTTCTCTGACCGCCATACCATTGACGTATTCCTAGTAGGGTGTGGCAATGTGGGAACCGAACTGCTAGGTCAAATTGAAAAACAACAGCCTGCGTTGTTAAAACGCAATGTTCAACTGCGTGTTTACGGCATTGCGAACAGCCGGAAACTGCTGTTAAACAGCCAAGGTATTGATTTAAGCGGTGACTGGAAAGCGGCACTTGAATCGGCAAGCGAAGGATTAAGCGTTGAACGCCTGCATCAGTTTGCCAACGACAATAGTCTGGTGAACCCGGTGATTGTTGACTGTACTAGTCACGAAGCGATTGCACAGCAATATGTAGACATGATGGAAAGCGGTTTTCACGTGGTAACGCCAAATAAAAAGGCGAACACGAGCGCAATGTCTTACTACCGTAAGCTTCGCAAGACCGCGCTATCGACAAATCGTCAGTACCTTTACGAAACCACTGTCGGCGCAGGGCTACCGGTTATTGATAACTTGCAAAAGCTATTCAGCGCCGGCGACACCTTACACCGCTTTGAAGGAATTCTATCGGGCAGTTTGTCTTATGTATTTGGCAAACTTGAAGAGGGCATGAGCCTGTCGCAAGCGACACAAACAGCCAAAGACAACGGTTTCACAGAGCCTGATCCGCGCGATGACTTAAGCGGCATGGACGTAGCGCGCAAGCTGCTTATCATGGCTCGTGAAGCTGATTTAGCGTTAGAACTATCTGACATTGAAATTGAGTCTGTACTGCCAAAAGGTTTTGCCGAAGATTGTTCAATTGACGAGTTTATGCAGCAGCTGCCAGAGTTAGATGCGTCGTTTGGTGAAAAGGTTGAAGCGGCTAAAGCAGAAGGTAAAGTACTTCGTTATATCGGCAGCATTGAAGACGGAAAATGCAGAGTAAGTATTCAGGCTGTACCGGCAAGTAACCCGCTTTCGCAGGTAAAAGACGGTGAAAACGCGCTGGCGATTAACAGTGACTACTATAGCCCAATCCCTTATGTAATTAGAGGATATGGAGCAGGTGGTACGGTCACAGCAGCTGGGGTGTTTGCTGACATTCTGCGTACTATGCCGTGGAAGCAAATGGCGCACTAAGGGCTAAATAACGCTTAGTTTGCTTAGCGTAGATAGGCGGCTAAAGCAAAATATTCGAAGGTGTGACTTAGGCCAGTAATGTTGTGGCATCGATTAAAAGCGCTAATTTATTGAGCTAATTTGAAGCGCTAATATAAAGAGCACGCCACAAGCGAAGTAAGAGTAATAATATGAAAGCATTCACGGCCTTCGCGCCGGCATCAATTGGAAATGTGAGCTTAGGCTTTGACGTACTGGGCGCAGCGCTTGCGCCCGTTGATGGCACTAAGCTAGGTGATGAAGTTGAAATAAAGGCGGCTGAGTCATTTTCATTAGAAACGGTGGGGCGCTTCGCTCACAAACTCCCGGGCGATGCAGACAGTAATATTGTAACCAAGTGCTATCACTATTTCTGTGAGCAAATGGAAAAGGCTGGAAAAACAACCTCTCCTGTTGCGCTTACGCTTCATAAAAACCTTCCAATAGGCAGCGGGTTGGGTTCAAGCGCAAGCTCTATTGTGGCAGCGTTTGCAGCGCTAAATGCTTACTTCGACACCCCGTTCGATGAGGATACTCTGCTTATAATGATGGGCGAATTAGAAGGCCAAATAAGCGGTAGTATTCACTATGATAATGTTGCTCCCTGTTACTTAGGTGGTATGACGTTAATGACAGGTAGCGATGCGCCGGTCACGCTGTCGTTGCCTTTAAACGACGAATGGTACTATGCCGTCTGTTATTCAGGCATTAGCGTATCAACGGCGGCGGCTCGCGATATCTTACCTAAACAGGTGGAAATGGCGACGGCACTAACCTTTGGTCGACAGCTAGGTGTGTTTGTACACGCCTTACATGTAGGTAACTTTGATTTGGCAGCATCGGTAATGAACGATGTCATAGCCGAACCTTACAGAAAATCGCTACTGCCTGGCTTTGATGACGCTCGTGCGTTTAGTGAGCAAGCGGGCGCGCTCGCTTTTGGTATTTCTGGCTCGGGACCTACGGTTTTTGCCGTGTGTCCAAGTAAAGCGCAGGCGGAAAAAGTCGCCGCTTATTTAACAGAGAACTACATTCAAAATGAAGATGGCTTTAGCCATGTGTGCCAAATACCAAGCCAAGGCACCATTGTTTCTTAAGGTACATAGCTTTTTAAGGTATATAGTTTCTTAAAGTACATGGTTTCTTAAAGGCAGATGATTTCCTAAAAGCACAATAATTTTTAAAAGATTAAAAGGGCAGAGTACTTGCCCACATAAAAAGGTAACAGCAAGTGGAATTGGTAAATTTAAAAGATTCATCGGACACAGCAAATTTTGCTGAAGCCGTTAAGCGGGGCTTAGGTAAAAACCAAGGGCTTTATTTTCCAGAGCATATTCCTACTCTAGACAATATTGACGAATTGTTGGAAAAGCCATTTGTAGAGCGCAGTATTGAAGTACTTCGCGCCCTTATCGGCGATGAGCTGAATAATGGCGAGCTAGAAGAAATTGTTCAGACCGCATTTGCTTTTGGTGCACCAGTTGAGCAAGTCAACGATAACGTATACTGCTTAGAGCTTTTCCATGGCCCAACGCTAGCGTTCAAAGATTTTGGCGGCCGCTTTATGGCGCAAACCCTATCGCGTATTAGTGAAGGGAAGCCAGTTACCATTCTAACAGCGACTTCAGGTGATACCGGCGCAGCGGTCGCACATGCATTTCACGGCATCGACAATATCAACGTGGTTATTTTGTTTCCAAAGGGCAAAATTAGCGCGCTGCAGGAAAAGCTATTCACTACACTAGGCGGTAACATTCATACCGTTGCTGTTGAGTCAGACTTTGACGCATGCCAAACACTCGTAAAAACCGCGTTTGACGACCCTGACGTACGTGAAGGCCTTCACCTGAACTCAGCAAACTCAATCAACATCAGCCGTTTACTAGCGCAGGTTTGCTATTACTTTGAAGCAGTAAGTCAGTTGCCAAAAGAGAAACGAGACCAACTCGTTATTTCAGTACCTAGTGGTAACTTTGGTAACCTTACGGCTGGCATGATTGCTAAATCGTTAGGTTTACCTATAAAGCGTTTTATCGCAGCAACTAACTTAAACGACACGGTACCTCGATACCTTAAAACCGGCGAGTGGGAACCTAAGGCGACGGTTGCGACCATGTCTAACGCAATGGATGTGAGTCAGCCTAATAACTGGCCGCGAATAGAGGCGCTTATTGAGCGTGGCTATATCGACAAAGCGTGTCTTAAAGGTGAGATGGTTGACGAAGAATATACGCAGCTTGCTATGCGTCAATTAGCGCAACAAGGCTATACCAGCGAGCCACATGCCGCGATTGCCTATCGCGCAGTAAGTCACGACTTAGAAGACGGCGAAATTGGTTTGTTCTTAGGAACAGCGCACCCAGCTAAGTTCAGAGAAACCGTTGAAAACGTGCTAGGTAATCCAATCAGCTTGCCGAAAGCGTTGGCCGATGTAGCAGGCGAAGACAGCTTAGCGGTAGACTTGCCAGCGTCTTACGATGCACTTAAGCAGCATATGATGGATTTGCTTAAGTAATGACACCCTCGGCTACAACATGGCAAAGCGCGCTTGGTGATGAAAAGCAAAAAGACTATTTTGTTACGTTGCTTGAGCGCGTGAAGCACGCTCGTGAAGCGGGAAGCGTTATCTACCCGCCTCAGTCTGACGTATTCAATGCGCTTAAATACACGCCGCTAGACGAAGTAAAAGTCGTGATCTTAGGTCAAGATCCGTACCACGGTCCTAATCAAGCCCATGGACTTTGTTTTTCAGTAAAAGCTGGCGTTAAAACACCGCCATCGCTTAAAAATATGTACAAAGAGCTGTTGTCTGACATTGATGGTTTCACCGAGCCTAATCACGGCACGCTGACGTCGTGGGCGGAGCAGGGCGTATTGCTACTTAATACTGTATTGACCGTTGAGCAGGGCAAAGCACATAGCCACGCGAAATGGGGATGGGAAACCTTCACCGATAAGGTTATCGATGTGGTCAATGAGCACTGCCAAAACGTTGTGTTTCTTCTGTGGGGAAGCCATGCGCAAAAGAAAGGTAAGCACATTAACCGTGAAAAACACCACGTTTTACATGCGCCTCATCCGTCGCCACTCTCAGCACACAGAGGCTTTTTAGGTTGCAAACACTTCAGCCAAACAAACGAATACCTTATTGCTAAGGGCAAAGAACCCATTAATTGGCAGGTATAGTACTGGCATAAATAGCAGCTAGCCACACAGCAAGTGTGGTTGCCTTATTCAGGGACTATCAATGACTTACTAGATAAATGCCTAAATAGCTATGAGACATGTTATGCGGTCTGGCCGCAATTAGGCACAGAGCATATTCCTTAGCTAATACGCTATTACATAGAGCCAGCGAAGAGACACTATGCTTGCAAGTGAAGCATTTACAGCACGCTAGAAAGTAAAAAGGCCGCCTGTGTAACAGGCGGCCTTCGTTTTATCTTTCCAGTGTCTCTAGCTCGTACTCGAAACCACAGTCGAGTTCAGCTAGTTCTTTTTCTAATTTGTAGCGATCTTGTAGCGCTTCGATTTCTCTCCACTTACGTTTTTTACTTTTGGTTTTTGCAGGGCTTGCTTCGATGTCTAACATGGCAAATAGATCTGATTTATCCACTGGGATCTCCTTTTTATACCACTACAACTAATACAGAGTTTTTGTTTTAATTCCCTCTGTACAATTTTGTATCACAGCCGCCACTAAAATAAAATAGTTTAATTTACCTTTTATTAACAAATTGTGACGATATGATGACAACGGTAAGGAAATGTCCAGTGTGTTTAAAGCGTGAACAATAACTGTATGTAATTGATCCTATTTGTTTTGTTAGTAATCAATTGTACAGTGTTACGGATATCAAAAATGTCTGTCGTATAGTCGATGAAAACCGCAACAAAAAACGGCTAGCTTCCGAAAAAGCTAGCCGTTCAGTTTGTTATTTGCACCAATTGGGTGATTTTAAATCACCTCGCATTCCTTATTTTGGTGCATTCGCTGCTCTGAATTTGGCAATCAATTGTTGTGTTGAAGCGTCGAAATTATCTTTGTCTGCCTCGCCTTGAATGCCTGCAAGTACTTGGTTTCCTAGTACTTTACCTAACTCTACGCCCCATTGGTCGAATGAGTTAAGGTTCCAGATAACACCCTGAACGAATACCTTATGTTCATACATTGCAACCAGCGCGCCAAGTGTTTTAGGCGTAAGGCTATCAAACAACAAAGTATTGCTAGGCTTGTTGCCAGGCATGGTTTTATGAGCGGCCAAGCGTTTGCGTTCAGCGTCGTCTAGGCCTTTACCGTCAAGGTCTGCATAACACTCTTCAAAGGTTTTACCCTGCATTAGTGCCTGTGTTTGACCAAAACAGTTAGACGCAAGCATAGCGTGATGCGTGTCGTCCTGGTTAGGAACGTTAAGTGGCAACATGAAGTCTGCTGGAATAACGCCAGAACCTTGGTGAATAAGCTGATGGAAGCTATGCTGGCCGTTTGTACCTTCACTGCCCCAAATAATTGGGCCAGTAGGGTAATCTACGTGCTCACCTTCTTGCGTCACTTCTTTACCATTACTTTCCATATCTAACTGCTGTACGTAAGCTGGTAAGCCGCGAAGATAGTGATAGTAAGGTAATAAAACGTGTGATTGCGCGTCGAAGAAGTTTCTGTACCACACACCTAACAGTGCAAGTAGAACAGGCATGTTTTCTTCTAGCGGTGCGGTTGTGAAATGGGTGTCCATGTCAAACGCACCTTCAAGTAAGCCTTTGAAGTTTTCAAACCCAAGGGCTAGCGAGATAGGCAGGCCAATAGCAGACCACAGTGAGTAACGACCGCCTACCCAATCCCACATAGGGAAAATATTGTCGGCGCTAATACCAAACTCGGTGGCTGCTTTAACGTTTGAAGACACGGCTACAAAGTGTTTAGCAATATCTTCTTGTGTACCGCCAGACTTTAAGAACCAGTCTTTAGCCGTAAGTGTATTTTGAAGCGTCTCTTGGGTAGAGAACGACTTTGATGACATGACCACCAAAGTTTCTTCAAAATCTACGCTAGATAGCACATCGTGAATGTGGCAACCATCAACGTTGGCAACAAAGTGAACTTTCACTGCATCAACGGTATGCGGCTTAAGTGCCTCGGTCATAATCTTAGGACCAAGGAACGAACCACCAATACCAATTGCCACAATGTGCTTGATAGGCTTGCCGGTATAACCTTTGTGTTCACCGCTGTGAACCGATGCGGTAAACGCTTCAATTTTTGCAAGCGTAGCATGCACTTCAGGCATTACGTCTTCGCCATCTACCAGTACTTTACGGTCTGAGAAATTACGAAGTGCGGTGTGAAGCACAGCGCGACCTTCTGTTGAGTTAATCTGCTCACCAGAAAACATCGCGTTGCGAAGGGTTTCCAGTTTGCAGGCTCGGGCAAGGTCGAAAAGTCCTTTAAGCGCGTCATCATTTACACGGTTTTTCGAGTAATCAAGAAAAATGCCGCAGGCTTCAAGCTGCATTTTATCCGCGCGATTTGCATCTTGTGCAAACCAGTCGCGCATATGCGCATCTTTTACCGCTGAAGCAAGTTCAGACAGTTTTTTCCATTCGGGAAGAGAAGTTAAAGCACTCATGGTTTCTATGGCCCTTACGCGCTTAGCTTTTCGCGAAGCATGGTTTCAAGTTTTTCCTGATCTGCGGCGAAGTTGCGGATGCCTTCAGATAGCTTTTCGGTTGCCATTGCATCTTCGTTCATTGCCCAGCGGAATTCGCTTTCTGTTAAGCGGTCACCTGGTGTTTTTGTAGCGCCATTGTCTTTAAGTTTAACCTCTAGATCGCCAGGCTCGTTTGCCAGTTCTTCTAGCAGTGCTGGGCTAATGGTTAGACGATCACAACCTGCCAACGCTTGAATTTCACCAATGTTACGGAAGCTTGCGCCCATCACTACGGTATTGTAGCCGTGGTCTTTGTAGTAGTTATAAATTTTAGTTACAGATACTACGCCTGGATCTTCATCTGGTGCGTAAGACTCAGTACCGGTCGCTTTTTTGTACCAGTCTAAAATGCGCCCTACGAATGGAGAGATAAGATAAACACCGGCCTCTGCACAAGCTTGTGCTTGGGCGAAGCTAAATAGAAGCGTTAAGTTACACTGAATGCCTTTCTTCTCTAGCTCTTCTGCTGCCTGAATACCTTCCCAAGTAGAGGCAATTTTAATAAGAATGCGTGACTTATCGATACCCGCGTCTTCATATAGCTGAACCAAACGTTCCGCTTTTTCGATAGTGGCGGCAGTGTCGAACGATAGGCGTGCGTCTACTTCAGTTGAGATTCGGCCTGGAATAGTTGCAGAGATTTCTTTTCCAATGGCTACCGCTAGTTTGTCTGCTGCATCGGTAAGCTGCTGGTCAGCGTCGTTTGACTGAAGTTTTGCCCATGCTACAGCATCATCAATTAGGCTTGCATATTGAGGAAGACCAGCCGCTTTTAAAAGTAGCGACGGGTTAGTTGTGGCATCGACTGGTTGATACTTTTTAATGGCATCGATGTCGCCCGTGTCGGCAACAACGGTAGTGATATCACGTAATGAAGCTAACTGATTGCTCATAATTCTCTCTGTTCTTTATCAAAATAAATTTGGACAACTCGCTGGAAAAGCCAGTTGAATAAAACGGTTCGCTTGCGCGTGTGTAGGGCTTTGCGCTTGCGTTCTTTTTTACCAGTTCTTAGTTCTTTAATAAGTACTGGTACATGCAGCGCTTTGGTAATTGAGGTGCGTTCACGGAGGGTGCATCTCAATTATTGTTTGAATAATTATTTGTAACGCTATTTATATCAAACCCGTGTGACAATTCATACATTGAATAGCGACAAAATGGCTAATCGGATTTCTCTGTTAAGCCAATTTACGTCTTTCTTATGCCATTTTGCTTTTTGAAGCGTATCAGGTGGTACAATACCAGTACAAAACCTAAGGAGTCGAAATGTTAGTTGTAGTATCCCCAGCAAAAAATTTAGATTTTGAAAGCGAAATTCCTGTGAGCCAGTTCACTCAGCCTGCCATGCTTGAAGACACTGAACGTTTGATGGAGGTTTGCCGCACCTTATCGCCTGCTGACTTATCATCGCTGATGAAGATAAGCGACAAGTTAGCAACGTTGAACGCCAACCGTTTTGCTGAGTTTTCTACGCCGTTTTCGCCCGATAATGCACGCCAAGCAATGTATGCGTTTAATGGTGATGTGTACACTGGGTTAGATGCTTACTCGCTTGATAGCGAAACGGTAGAATATGCGCAAAAACATCTTCGAATTTTGTCTGGCCTATACGGATTGCTTCGTCCTCTAGACTTAATGCAGGCCTATCGTTTAGAAATGGGCACTAAATTAGCAAACCCTGAAGGTAAAGACCTGTATGCGTTTTGGGATGATCGCATTACTTATATGCTAAATAAGGCATTAGAAGAACAGGGTGACAATGTGTTGATCAACCTTGCTTCAAATGAGTACTTTAAAGCAGTGAAGAAAAAATCTTTAGATGGCATGATCATTACGCCAACATTTAAAGACTGCAAGAATGGTCAGTATAAAATTATCAGTTTCTTCGCGAAGAAAGCCCGTGGTTTAATGGCGCGTTATATTCTTGAAAACCGTGTAGAAGACGTAGAAGGTCTGAAAAACTTCGACGTAGATGGCTATGTGTTTAACGAAGAACAAAGTTCATCAACGGAACTTGTGTTTCTGCGTAACCAAGAAAGTTAAGAGAAAACCCAGAAATAGGGGGTGTAAGCAAGCTTGCCTATTGTCTCTTAAAGCAATGGCGCTCTCTTTTTTTCTTGTGAGCGTGCTGAAGTGGGTAAACCATCATTATGGAATACCCACTTTTAGTTTACTCACTGCATAAAAAAGTTCTTGTATTGTTCTCTTAGCTCTACTTTGCGAATTTTCCCTGTACTTGTCATAGGTAGTGCGTCGCAAATAAATATATGTTTGGGTACTTCAAACTTGCCAAGCTTCTCCTTACAAAATGCATTGATGGCTGGCAACATCTCTTGTGTTAAGTCATTACCCACTATGCATGCGCAAACCGCTTCACCCCAGTGAGGATGAGGCACTCCTATAGCAGCTGCAGCTTCTATTTCTTTCATTAAGCAAAGCGTTTGCTCTACTTTTTGAGATGACACATTTTCTCCTCCAGACTTAATGGTATCTTTTACCCTATCGATAAACATTAGTTGGCCTTTACTATCGATAAATCCTAAGTCACCCGTGTGGTGCCAACCAAATTTATATGCGGCTTTGCTGGCGTCTTTATTTTTATAATATCCATTCATAACTTGCGGGCCTCGCCACACTATTTCACCTGTTTCGCCCTGTTCCACTTCTACACCTTCCTCATTTATTACGGCTTGCTCGTTAAAACACAGGGGAACACCCCAGTAGTTACCCTCTGCAAATTCAGTTTCACATCCGTCTTTGAACAAACTAGAAACAGGGCTAAATTCTGTTTGCCCACTGCCTAAGTGGACTTTGCAGCCAAAAGCATCGCGAATTTGCTGACGATTCTGCTCACTCATTGGCGCCATACCGTAAATGGCTAATTTAAAGTCGCTAAGATTTCGTTCGTGAAAGTTATCTGTTGCCATTAATGCATTCCACATCATAGGTAAAAGCACAGACGTTTCTATTTTCTCACTTTCTAAGCTGTTCGCTATTTGGATGGGATCGAATGTAGCGTGAAGCGTACAGCATCCACTTCTTAAAAACGTAGGGTAGAGTATTGAAAGGGCGGTACAGTGAAATAGCGGAAGAACGAGTAACATTTTGCACTGTGCGCTTAGTTCTAGTTCTATTGCCGCAGTAAGTGCTGCAATGGTTAGTGAAAGGTGAGATGTTTCAACCGCTTTGGGTTTTGAGGTGGTCCCAGACGTGTAAATCATGTGGGCTGTGTCTCTGTCGTTTATTATCCTGTCTTCAATTTCTGTGTCGCTATGCTCTTTGATAAAGGGCTCAAATGCGAACGTTGCCTTGCCCTTATCTTGGCCTAACTGAATGGTGAAATGTATGTCGTCATTATTATTTGTGCTTGCAAACACAAGATCTGAGAGTAGAGGGTCGAAAACGACTACTTTGGAACCGCTGTGTTCAATATTAAAGGTCACGTCGGCAACGCTTTGCATAAAGTTAATAGGCACTGCAATAACGCCCAGTTTGTAGCAGGCGAAGTAAGTAACAACAACATCTATCTGGTTTACCGCTAACATCGCCAGCTTATCGCCTTGTTTAATGCCTTCACGCATCAGCGCATTGGCTAATTTATTAACTTTTTTGTTGAGCTCGCTATAGGTTACGGTACGGCGTTCATTGTGATAAAAGTCGACTAGTGCAGGCAAACTGCCGCTATCTCGTGCGCGTCTGCGCATTAAATCTCCCATGGCTACGCGTTCTACCAAGTTTCTTTCTAACTGTTGTGTTCTCATGCTTGTGTCCTTGTCGTTAACGCAAAACCTTAGGTGTAATGCTTCTGTGGAAGCCATCCCACGTTTCGCTGGCAGGCTGGTGAAGGTTCTGCAAAGGGAAAAGTGCTGGAACCGACCCCATGCTGGCACCACCGTCTACAAATAGTGTTTGCCCAGTGATGAAGTTCGCACCCTTGCTTAGTAGAAAGCACACCGTAGAAGCGATTTCAGCTTCGCTGGCAATTCGTCCTAGCGGAACCGCGTGCTTTAGGTTTTGAATAGCGTGTTTCATATCTTCGGGGTAGGTGTCTAGCCCTGACGATGCTACCCACCCAGGCGCAATAGCATTGACCCTAACGCCAAATGACCCCCATTCCCACGCCGCGGTTTTAGTGAGGTTTTCAACGCCTGCTCGGGCGGCACCAGAATGTCCCATACCCGGCATGCCATTTTTGTTGTCAGCGGTAATGTTGACAATATTGCCGCCATGATTTTTAAAGTGCTTACTGAATAGGGCTTTAGCCATTAGAAAGCCTCCAATTAAATTAGTTTGAATAACGCGTTCAAAACCGTTTTGGGATATGTGCGAGAGTGGGGCGCGAAACTGACCGCCCGCCATGTTTACCAACCCGTGCACGCGTTTATGCTTCTCAAGCAATTCGTTTACGGTGTGTGATACGTCATCTTCAATACGTATATCAAGCGTGTAATAACAGGCTGTGCCTCCATCGCTTTTGATTTCTGCAGTGGTGTTTACAAGCTTATCTTCACTTCGGCCAATCAAAATAACGGTTGCACCTAATGAGGCAAGTTCATGGGCAGTACACCGTCCTATACCACTGCCTCCTCCAGTTATAACAATCGTTTGCTTTAAAAAACTTCCTGCTGCTAACGTTGATTGATATGGCATTCACTCACCTTTGTGTTTGGTAAAAGGGATCAACGACACTGGCACGTTAATAGGCATGGTTAATAACGTTTGCGCTGCTGATTTGCCCTGGCTATCAGTGCGAAGAGATGCGGTGCCGCCGCCTCCTAATGCATCAGTGAGTAAAAAATTGAAGCTGTTAATGCCAGGTAGGGCATACCGAGAAACACTTCCTTTTACTGAATAAGCAAAAAATTGCTTCACCATATCAGCAGTTAGAGCCCGATTTAAAAAGGGAAAGAGCTTTGGATGTCGCGCGATCACCCCAATGTTTAAGTTGTTACCTTTGTCGCCGCTTCGGGCACACACCAACTCAACTAATGGAAGAGAGACTGAGTGCTCATTTTCAAGCTGTACTTCTTGAGTCGGTTCAGGACGAGATGCTTCTTTCTGGGATTGAATGGGAGTAGCGTCAGTTTGGTAAGTAGTGTGCGCCACAATGACGTCATTTTTTTGAATACTAACCGAAACCTTATTTTTGTTGATTAAAAACGAGTGCACCCGAATAAGAGGTTGTGGCTTTGGGCGACCGGCGCCAAATCCCGCCATACCAGGCGCAGCCGATGTAGCCAAATACGCCATTTCACTGGCACAAAAATAAAGGGCTTTACTATCACTGTGATGAAGTGTGAATTTGGCTATTACCTCTCGTGTATGTTCTGCATTAGCATGGGGGCCAAAGGTTGCTTCGCTGCCTAATATTTCAATACAGGTGTCTTTAAAAGGCGGCATACCTTTTTCTTCGAGCGCGCGTTCGGTTCTAGCTACTAGCGCATGAATATTGGTAAGTGCTTTTTGTTTTGCGTTAAAGCCAGCAATAAAAAAAGCGCCGGTAAGTTTATAGCCGTCTATGTAGGTTGCACATACCTTATAGTCGTTACCAGGCGCTTTGCCTTTTGCACCATGCACGCGCACGGCGTTGCTATGCATTTGCTCTAAAGATACGTGGGTAAAGTCGCAACAAACATCGGGCAGAAGATAATTCGCAGGGTCGCCAATTTCGTACAGCAGTTGCTCGGCCACTGTGAAGGTTGTTACCAGCCCACCTGTGTTTGGCGGGATCATAATAGTAAACTCGCCGCTTGGTTCAACCTCGGCAATGGGGTAGCTCATGTCTGAAAAGTCGGGCACTTGCTCCCAATCGGTAAAATTTCCCCCGGTGCACTGAGCACCGCATTCGAGCAAATGTCCTGCAAGCGAACCTTGCGCGAGCGCGGTGTAATCGTCATAGCTCCATGAAAACTCATGCATTAAGGGCCCAAGCACGAGCGCGCTGTCTACCACTCTACCTGTAATCACAATATCGGCACCGGTGGCTAACGCATCGGCAATTGGCTGTGCACCTAAATACGCATTCATCGATGCAAGTGCATTGGGTAATTCATTGCCATTATCAAGGTCATGGGTGTTAGTTTCAGCCAAGGTTTCATTGCGCATATCGTTAAGCAAGTTATCACCGTACACGCCTACAATATTCAAATTTAGGTTGAGCTGTGCACACAGCGCATTAAGTGATTCTATACAGGCCGGCACGTTTACTCCCCCCGCATTTGCAATCACTTTTATGCCTTTTTGTGCACAGTCTTGCAGTACGTCTCTCATGGCCACGGTGATAAAGTCGACGGCATAGCCTAGCTTTTCATTCTTTGCTTTGGCTTGCGATAAAATGGCCATTGTTACTTCGGCTAGGTAATCAAAAACAAGGTAATCTATCTCACCTTTTTCAACTAGCTGCCTTGCAGAAAGCTGGCTGTCACCATAAAACGCAGAAGCACCGCCTATACGAACCTTATTTTTGTTCATGGATGACCTCATCGGCTTGAAGTATGGTGGCTATGGTTTGTTTAGATTTAACCTGATCGCCAGCTGTAATTGGAGAGAGGTGAACCGTACCTTTTATGGCTGCTTTAAGGGGGTGTTCCATTTTCATCGCTTCCATAATGGCCACCGTATCGCCCGCATTTACGGTACCACCTTGCTCTACAAGAAGAGCAACGATGACACCGTCCATCACTGCATTCACTTGCGCTGTGCTCTGTGTTTTTTGGCTATCTACTTTGCTGTGCGTTACGCAGCTAAACATGAAGTGACCTGTGCCATCGTCAATAAATAGCGTGTTACCGTTCGCAGCGTATGAGGCCGTGCTTCGCAACTTATCTGCTTCTACTACCAGGCTTTGTGGCGTTAAGTCTAATAATGTTAGCGTTACTTCTGTTTTAGTACCTGTGTCGCAGATTCGATAGTGATTAGTGAAAGGCGTAACAGTCATTGATGCGGTGACATCGTTGCATGTAATAATGATGGGGTAAGCAAAGCCCATGGTGTGTTGCCAAGTGGGTGTGACCTTATTTAATGCATTATCATGAACCAATGCACTGGCATGTTTGTTTTGTGTTAACGCAAACAGCAGTGCAGCTTTCGCTAATATCGAAAACGATGGCGAAAGGCTTCCTTTCATGTCGTCGTGTTGTGCGTGTTGCTCAATAAATGCCGTTGTTACATCGCTTCCCAAGAACGCTGAGCTTTGCACAAGATTTTGTAAAAAGTGTTTATTGGTATTTATTCCAATTATCTGTGTTTCGCGAAGCGCTCTCGCCATTTTTCTAACCGCGCTCGCTCTGCTTTCAGCTTTAACAATTATCTTGGCAAGCATTGGATCGTAATGACTGCTTACTTCCATGTTCTGATAAACGCCGTGGTCGGTTCTAGCGTTCGTGGCAGGTTTCCATACTTTTACCTTCCCAGTTTGTGGCATGAAATTTTGGCGCGGCTCTTCAGCGTACAGGCGTACTTCTATGGCGTGACCGCTTATTTGAATGTCTTCTTGTGTGAAGGGAAGCGATTCTTTACAGGCTACTCGCAGTTGCCATTCAACTAAATCTAGTCCCGTTACTAACTCTGTAACCGGGTGTTCTACCTGCAAGCGCGTGTTCATTTCTAAAAAGTAAAATTGCTTGTCGCTATCAACTAGAAATTCTACCGTGCCTGCACCACAGTAGTTACAAGCCTTTGCAGCAGCCACAGCGGCCTCTCCCATGCGTTTGCGTAATTGCTCATCCACAAACGGCGACGGGGCTTCTTCAATCACTTTTTGGTGCCGGCGTTGAATTGAGCAATCTCTTTCACCTAAATAAAGCGTGTTGCCGCAGCCGTCTGCAAAAATTTGAATTTCTATATGTCGAGGCGCAATTAACGCACGCTCTAAAATAAGTTCGTCATTTCCAAATGCGTTTAAGGCCTCAGATCGAGCCGTAGAAATATGAGCTGCCAAATCACTGGCTTCATGCACTAAACGCATACCCTTGCCGCCACCACCAGCGCTGGCTTTCACCATTAAAGGAAAGCCAATGTTTTTGGCATTTTCTATGAGTGCCGCCTCACTTTGGTCGCCGCCTTCATAGCCTGGAATACAGGGAACATTAGCCTGCAGCATGGCTATTTTTGATAAGCGCTTGCTACCCATCAAGGCTATGGCGTCTGCGTTTGGGCCAATAAAGGTTAAGCCAGCGTCTTCACATGCACGTGCGAAGTCAGTGTTTTCTGATAAAAAGCCATACCCAGGGTGAATAGCGTCTGCCTGTGTTTCAATTGCAGCGTTTATCACTTTTTCACTGTGAAGATACGACGATGTAGGATCGGCAGGACCAACGAAAACAGCTTCATCAGCTTGCAGTACGTGCAGCGCGTTGCGGTCAGCCTCGCTATAAATAGCAACGGTAAAAAAGCCCAGCTTATGTGCGGTTCGAATAATACGACAGGCAATTTCGCCGCGATTAGCAATGAGTATTTTTTGAATATTTCGCGTCATAATGTGTTCACTCACACCAAGAAGGTTTGCGTTTTTGAATGAAGGCTTGGGTTCCTTCCACCCCTTCTTCAGACGTCAGCGACTTAACAAATGCCGTAGCAGCGCCGTCAAGGATCTGTTCAAGTGGCGTGTTATTTAATGCTAATAACAAACGCTTAGTATTTGAGTTTGCTTGCGGTGCGCATTGTTTTATTCGGGCAATCTCTTTGTTTACCTGTTCGGAAATGGCGTTTGTTTGACAAACGCCATGCACTAAACCCAAGCGCAATGCCTGTTCGGCGTTTAGCTTTTCACCAGTAAGTGCCAATCTTTTTGTTTGATCGATCCCAATGCGGCTAGCCACAAATGGCGCTATTTGCGCGGGAATAACACCTAACCCTGTTTCAGGAAGTGCGAAAAAGGCGCTGTCACAGGCAATGGTTATATCTGCTACACAAGCTAAGCCAAAACCGCCGCCAAGTACCGCGCCTTCAACCACAGCAATGACTGGCTTGGCAGAGTGTTTTACTTGAGTAATCATGCGACCAAAACTACGATTGAAGTGCCAAATAGTGTCTTCTCGTTCAGATTCACTTAACGACGATAAATGCATGTCAGAAATATCGCCGCCAGCGCAAAAGTTGCCATGGCTTCCCTGTACTACGACGACCCGTAAATTATTCATATCTTCAACGCGTTCAAAACACTGCATAACCTCTTCAACCAATGTTAAATTCATGGCATTTTTCTTATGCGGGCGGTTAAATTGAATGTGCAATACGTTGTCAGTAAGCCGTGCGGTAATTTCTTTGAATACCATTGATTCTAAGTGGGGCATCCAGTTGTCCTCTTTAGTCAAATTGAGGCCTATAGCCTGCCTACGCCAAAGCTTGTAGAGTGAAGTTGCTTCGTTTTAGCGTGCTGGCAAATAGAAAGAACAAAAGCAACAATCGAGCGGGTATCTCTTGGATCTATAATGCCGTCATCCCACAAGCGAGCAGAATTAGCGAGGGCACGTGATTTAGCTTCCATTACAGAGACGGTATGTTGTTCTAGTGCGGTTAGCTTTTCCTCATCTACGCTGCCACTTCGCATCATTTTGGCGTGAGCAACGGTACGCAGCACACTACCAGCTTGGGCGGGGCCCATCACGGCGACGACTGAGCGGGGCCATGAAAACATAAAGTCAGGCTCAATGCCTCGTCCAGCCATGGCGTAGTTTCCTGCGCCGAATGAACCTGCCAGTACGATGCTAATCTTGGGAACAGTAGCATTGGTAACTGCTTGAATGAGTTTTGCGCCGTGCTTTATGATGCCTGCGCGTTCAGACTCTGTGCCCACCAAGAAGCCGGTGGTGTTGTGTAGAAACAACAAAGGAGTGCCAGCTTGTTCACACAACTGGATAAATTGTGCTGCTTTAGCTGCGCCTTTCGCAGTAATAGGCGCATTGTTGCCAATAACGCCACACGGTTGCCCTTCAATGGTGATGTATCCGCACACGGTGCCCATATCAAACTCGGGTTTAACGTCAACAAAATCCGATTGATCAGCGATACGGGCAATGACTTCACGCACATCAAATGGAGTCTTGGCGTCTTTAGGAACGATGCCAAGTAACTCATCTGAAGTATAAACAGGGGCAACATCGCTAGGTGTAGTAGCTTCGGAAAAATCCTTATTCCAGCTCAGCATTTGCGTAACTTCACGGGCAATGCGAATACCATCGGCATCGCTCTGAGCAATGAAATCTGCTACGCCAGAAACCTCACTGTGCATCTCTGCGCCACCTATTTCTTCGTCAGTGGCTATTTCTCCTGTTGCGGCTTTTAATAAAGGCGGACCTGCAAGGTACACCGTAGATTGATTGCGTATCATAATTACATAGTCTGACAGTCCAGGCTGATACGCACCGCCTGCTGTGGCACTGCCATGCACAACCGTTATTTGCGGAATACCTGCGGCCGACAAGCGAGCCTGCATAGCGAACCCCGCTGCAGAAAACCCAAACCAATCACCTAGCGAAGTAAGGTCGCCGCCACCACTTTGCGATAACGCTATTACCGGTAATTTTTGCTGAAGTGCAATGTGATACAAGCGCAGCCGCTTTTTGCTACCAAGTTCGGTTATGCTGCCACCTTTAGTGAGGTAGTCATCAACCATAACAATACTGCGAGTGTTAGCGACATAACCAATGCCGGCTATTACTCCGCCACCAGCGGCACTGCCGTCTTTGTCGCCTTCTTGCAGATACCCACATAATGTTGAAAGGGGAAGAAACGGCATGTTGGGGTCAAGCAATAAGGCGAGTCGATTGCGTGGTGACAGAAGCCCTTTTTCTTCGTAACGCGGTGCTTTTTCTTGCGCGTTTTGAATGACGTTTTGCTCGATAGTGCGAAATTCGGCAACGGCGTCTTCCATAGCGGCGTAATTGTTACTATAAGATGTACTTTTAACGTCAATATTAGACTGAAGAATGGCCATGACTTAGCTTCCTGCGTGCGCGGTCTGATGTTCCGCAGTGTGATTGAACAATGGCGTTGTGGCCGCTTTATTGTATTCCCCTTCAAGTTGTTCAATCAGGCTATGTACTGGAATCACTGAGCGAATTCCACTTACGCCATGCCCTGCGCTCCACATGTCTTTCCAAGCGTTACTGCCGCCTAAGTCTAAGTCGACATTTTCTTTACCCTCAATCGACGCCAAGTCTACGCCAGCTCGAGTTATAGAGGGCTTTAAGAAGTGACATTTGACGCCAGTGAAGGTGTCAGTAAACACAAGATCGTCTACGTTGGCGTTAACCAACATGGTTTTGTAATCAGGGTCTACTTCGGCTTCGTTCGTTGCTATAAAGCGTGTGCCCATATAGCTGTAATTAGCGCCTAAAATCTCTGCGGCTCTAATTCCGTAACCATCATTAATAGCGCCAGCAAGTACCAGTGGGCCTTGCCAAAACTCTCTCACTTCACGCAGAAGCGCGAAAGGGCTTACCTCTCCTGCGTGACCGCCAGCACCAGCGGCAACTAAGATTAGGCCGTCTGCGCCTGCTTCAATGGCTTTTCTCGCGTGGGCCACAGTTATTACGTCGTGAAAAACAATGCCCCCCCACTGATGGACTGCATCAATAACAGGTTTAGGATTACCTTGGCTGGTGATAACAAACGGAACTTTATGCTTTTTGACTATCTCGAAGTCGGCATGAAGGCGCTTGTTCGAGGCGTGCACCACCAGATTCACAGCATACGGCGCCACTTTAGCTGCTGGGTTAGCCTGTTTTTCTTCATCTAAGGCTGCGGTGATGGTGGTCAACCATTCATCTAAAGCTGTTTGAGTGCGAGTATTAAAAGCGGGAAAACTACCTACCACGCCATTTTTACACGTGTTAATCACTAAATTTGGGCTAGAAACTAAAAACATGGGGGCGCAAATTACGGGTAACCGCATATTCTTATTCAGCATTTCTTGAACGATGTTCTTCATAAAAATACGTCGCTATCTACGTTTAGGGAAAATGTCCATGTACTTTGCAATAATGCCGAGCATCATTTCGTCGCTACCGCCAGCGATGGATAATATTCGGGTATCGCGATATGCACGCGCAACAGGGTTGTCCCACATAAAACCCATACCGCCCCAATACTGAAGGCAGCCATCGGTAACCTGTCGCCACAGTCGGCCGCTTTTTAGTTTTGCTATTGACGCCAAGTAAGTGGCATCTTTTCCTTCAATATGGTCCTGACACGCCTGCCACGTTAGAGCGCGCAGAGCCTCAATTTCACTTTGCAGTTCAGCTAATTTGAAATGGACGGTTTGGTTGTTGATAACAGGCTGACCAAATGTGTGCCGGTCTTTTGCCCACTCGATGGTGTCGCTTATAATGCGTTCCATTCCTTTCAGCGCACTAGCTGCTGCATACATGCGTTCTTCTTGAAATTGCATCATTTGCATAGTGAAGCCTTTGTTTTCATCTCCAATTAAAAAGCGCTTTGGAACGCGCACATCATCGAAGAAAATTTGGCCAGTGTCGCTGGCGCGCATCCCCAGTTTGTTTAACGGCTTCGAAATAGTTATGCCTGGGGTGTTAAGGGGTACAACAATTAATGATTTATTAGCATGCACTTGACCGTCGCTTGTGTTTGCTAGCAGGCAAACCCAGTCTGCTTGGGTGGCATTCGTGATCCACATTTTTGTGCCGTTAATAATGAAGTCGTCACCATCTGTACGGGCTGAGGTTTTCAACCCTGCAACATCTGATCCCGCCCCTGGTTCACTCACTCCAATACATGCCACCATGTCGCCGGCAATAGCGGGCGCTAAAAATTCACGTTTTAGTTCATCACTGCCAAATCGCGCCAGGGCTGGGGTGGCCATATCGGTTTGAACGCCGATAGCCATAGGAATAGAACCGCCATACGCTCGGCCTATTTCTTCAGCAAATACCAGGTTGTAACTGTAATCTAAGCCAGCGCCGCCGTAAGCCTCAGGCTTTTGAATACCTAAAAGGCCCAAATTCCCCATCTTTTTAAACAAGCTGTGAAGGGGAGCAATGCCTTCGTGCTCCCATTCGTCAATGAAAGGATCCATCTCTTGATTTACAAAATCGTGAACGGTTTTTCTAAGCGAATTGTGCTCTTCAGTAAATTGCATTTTTCTATCTCTACGAAATTGTGACTGACTTCATAGTAATTTTGTGAGAATAATGTTAACAGTGTGAGTTGGGACAATAGATTGGCCAATCGGGCCAAAGTGGCGAGATCAAAATAGCGAGCTTGAACAGGGAAAGACCATGCTTGAACACGTAACCTTATATGCCAGCGAAAACACCATGGGGCTTAGCATGGGCTTAACCCATGACGTGCTGAAATTTGCTTCAGACCTTCAGCACAAACTGCTTGGAAACGGAATAACGGTGAAGTTAGTGACAATAGACGGTAATCCAACGACAACGTTTAGTGGCCTAGCGATTACTCCAGACTGTGCACTGGCTGATATTGATGAGACTGATTTGGTAATACTGCACAGTGTGTGGGGTGACATGGAACTATTACTGGCACAACAAGCCGCTCTATACCCAAAGCTACGGCAGTGGCATGGCAAAGGTATTCCAATAATGGCGGCAGCCACAGGCGCTTTTTTTCTCGCACAGGCAGGGCTGCTCAACGAGAGAATGGGCACTACTCACTGGCATAAGCAATCACACTTTGCGCGAGCTTTTCCCAAAGTAAACCTTAGGTCTGATAGATTCATTACTGCCACGGGCGAGCTGTATTGTTCTGCAGGGCTAAATGCTGCACTAGAAATAATTGTTTTTCTAATATCGCGTTTGTCGTGCAAAGCGGTGGGGGAGGCTATAGAGCAAGCGTTTCTGGTAGACTTTCGCCGTGGAGTAACGTCGGAAGCAACGTCGCTCAACCACCAAACCTATCACCAAGACGACGACATTTTAAATATTCAGCAGTGGTTAGAGATACACTTTGCAGAAAAAGTGACCATAGGTGAAATGGCGGCGCGCATAAATATGACTGAACGCACCTTTAAACGCAGGTTTAAAGAGGCTACGGGGGAAACTCCTCTTGGTTACATTCAACAGCTTAGAATAGAACAGGGGAAAGAGTTTCTGAAACACAGCGATAAGAGTGCAGAAGAAATTGCATGGGCAGTGGGGTATCAAGACCCAGGGCATTTTAATCGACTTTTTAAACGAACTTTTGGAATGAATGTTTCATGCTGGCGAGATACTTATCAGCAAACAACAAATAGGCGTTAACGTAGTTTTAGGGCGCTTGTTCAACAATTGGCGTTGAGCCGTTAATACCCCTATTAAACATGCTGCTGCGTGCTACAATAGGTGCAGAACAAACCACCTTAAAGCAGAGCCAAAACCTTGAGTATATTAGTTCGAAACTTACCAAAGACATTTACAAAAGAAAATCTTGAAGACTTGTTTTTCGAATTTGGCACCATAGCGTCGTGCGACTTGGTGATGAATGAGGCTTCTGGCTTATCGAAAGGCTTTGGTTTCGTAGAAATGAGCACGCAAGAAGAAACCGATAAAGCCATTGAAAAACTTAACGCCAAAGTTATCGACGGTAAGAAAATTCGTGTTAAGTGGTCAAATCAAGAGAAGAAGCAGGCTGAAGCGATAGCTAGTGCGCCAGCGCCCAAAAGAGACATTCCCGAAGATGTATGGGGAAGTGCTTCTCGCAATAACTCTGATCTTGAAAACGACGCCGAGTAATACCGAGGGAATATAATTGACAAGCGCTGACAACGAAGGTTGTCAGCGCTCAACCTTCATTTAACCAGATACGGTTGCTGTTTGTACTTGAGTATTGCGAGCAGTCATAACAATGGCCAGCCACACCAGTACACCACCACCGGCAAGCGCTAGGCCTACCCAACCCGTTGATGTATAGCCATAACCCGCTGACAGTGTCATTCCTGCCAACCAAGGGCCAAGTGCATTAGCGGTGTTAAAAGCCGCATGGTTCATGGCACCGGCTAAAGTCTGAGCCTCGCCAGCGACATCCATAAGCCTTGTTTGCAGCGGCACCACCATGCCACCACCGATACCAATGAAAAACAGTGATGCTGCCATTAAGTATGGATTCCCCATCGACGCAGCGTAAGCTGCAGCTGATAGGCCCAGTAAAACCTGAAACGTAATCGCTGACGTCAGTAGCCTGCCTTCAGAATAGCGGCCTGCAATAATATTGCCCAAGGTTACGCCTATGCCATAGATAAGCAATGTGGCCGAGATTCCCCACTCAGGTGATGAGGTTGTATTGAGGTAAGAGGCGCTGAAATAAGAATAAACTGAGAACATACCACCAAAGCCAATCGCGCCCATAAGTAGTACCAGCAGCACGTCTTTGTTTTTCAGAGCTTTAAGCTCGGTTAGCGGTTTGGCATCTGGATTAGGGCCGCGGTACGGTGCGGTTTTCCAAACCATTAATGCAGTAACTAACGCAAAGGCTGAAATAATAAAGAAGCCAGTTCGCCATCCGAACATTTGCCCAATACCACTAATTGACGGCACACCAATAATATTGGCAATAGCCAAGCCTAAAATGACGTTACTGACCGCTTGCGCCCGTTTATTTTTACCGGCAATGTCTGCAGCAAAGAGCATGGCAATGCCGAAGTAAGCGCCATGAGGAAGGCCAGCAATAAAACGCGCTATATTCATTGTCCATTCTGACCACGCTAGTGCTGTTAGCAAGTTTCCGCCAGCATAAAATACCATCATTGAAATAAGCATGGTGCGTCTTGCAAGCCTGGAAAAAAAGATAGTGATAAGCGGCGCGCCCACTACAACACCAATGGCATAAGCACTAATTGCGTGACCAGCGACATTTTCAGTAATGCCAAAATCTTCTGCAAAGTAAGGTAATAAACCCATTGCCGCAAATTCACTGCAACCAATCACAAAGGTTCCGAAAGCCAGCCAAAAGGTTATAGTGGCCAGTGAGTATTCACCCAACGCTGAGTGCTGCTCTGAATAGGCCTGCTTTGAAGAGGCTTGGTCAGAAAGAATCTTGTCAGTTTGATTCGTCATAAACGTCCTTTTGTTCATTGAGTTCAATCACGTACTTAGTGGCTGTTTGAGCGAGGGTCTGTTGAGCTTTGCTGTGCATTTTTACAATGTCTGTGTGTCATCAAAGATAAAAGACGCTCAGCAGACTAGCGCTTTGATGAAACGCAAAAACCGGCTCAACGGATTGTTTGCCGGTTCTCTTCGAATAGTCGCCGTTATCATCGAATATTTAGCAACCATCGGTAATATTTAGCAATGATCAACAGCCCACAGGTTCGTGCTTTTCGTATTCGTTTAATGCAAGAGATCGTAGCATCGCTCAGATAGCAAGTAACGGTAACTGATAAGGTTTCTTAATCAATTCAGCGATTTAAATGTAGTGCTTTTGTTAATAAATTACGTCGGACCTTTTGCGTTAGAAAGTCGAATGGGCGTTTAAGAAAATCGAAGGTGACTGTTTTCTGTGCACAAATATTGGTTACCTTTTAGTTCATCACTTTGTCATCTTTTAACATTTGTCACGTATTCCAGTCGTGGCGTGAGCACAACGCCGTATCCATACCCCCATTGAAAACAAACTTCTTGACTTTGAGGTGTTCTATATATAGAACGTTCTTTAAATAGAACAACATTAAGTTGGTAAGGTGTGAATCAATCAACGCTCAACATCCTCGGAAGGCATTTGCAGAAACTCAGGCAAGACAAAGGTGTCTCGCTGTCGCAATTGGCAGCAGGGGCAGGTATCGCTAAATCTAACCTTTCAAGATTAGAGCAGGGCAACGGCAATCCGACGCTAGACACCATTTGGCGGTTAGCTAAACAACTAGACGTTCCGTTCGGTCAGCTAGTTCAGCCTCTTAGCGCAAGCGTTGGAGAAAAGGGCGTAGAAGTTCGTTTAATTGAGCAAGGACAAGGTATCCCGAACGTTGATGCTTATTGGATGTCGGTTGCACCCAATACTTTTCGAGAGGCAGAAGCTCACGCCACAGGAACAGAAGAAACGATTACCGTTGTTAGCGGCTCTCTGGAAGCTGGGAATAGTGGAAATACTCAATGGCTGCATCCGGGTCAAAGTTTAGCATTTAACGCTGATTTGCCCCACGTATACAAAACGGGAGACGAGTGGGCGACATGTCTTATCACAATCGTTTATCACAAAGAGGCAAAGGAATGAGCCAACTTTCATCAAAAAGTGGACTTAAGCAAGGGGTTATTGACGGGTTACCTTTGTTAGGTGGTTACATTCCTGTAGCCATTTCATTTGGCGTGATCGCAGTTCAAGCCGGTTTTTCTACGCTGGAAGCCACGCTAATTTCCGTATTCATTTACGCAGGCGCGTCGCAGTTTCTTTTGGTAGCCATGGTGGCATCAGGTGCGCCACTTTGGCTAGCGGTTTGTATGACGTTATTAGTTAATATGCGTCATGTGGTTTATGCGCCCAACTTGGTGCCGTATTTACCGCAAAGTAAAGCTTGGCCCTATTTAATGCACGGCCTTACTGACCAGATTTTTGCGCTAGCCCATACTCGCTTGCCGCTAATGGACGATGCTAAAAAGGTAGATTGGTTTAAAGGTGTATCGATGGTGGCGTGGCTTAGCTGGATTGTAGGGACGGCGCTTGGCGGTATCGCAGGGGACTCCCTTACCCAACAATGGCCAATATTAGACAGCGTGATGCCCTTTGCCTTACCTGCACTTTTTCTTGTGCTACTCGCGCCTAAATTCTCAAGTAAACTGTGGAGCGCTACCTTGCTCATTACAATGACGGCGGCTCTCTTTTTGGCTCTCAGCACCTTTAAAAACGCTGCAATTCCATTGGCAGCACTATGCGGTGCGATAACCTTTTATCTTCTTACCTCGCACGTTGAAAGGAAGCAATCTCATGCACGTTGATATCTGGATAGCTATTGTTGTAGCGGCCATCGGGACATATGCATTACGCGTAGGCCCGTTGCTGTGGACTCAGCGTCACTTTAATAAACACAAGGCCAACAACACTGAGGCGCGTTTACCTACGTGGCTAAGCGTGTTAGGGCCGTTGATGATTGCCGCTATGTTAGGAGCGTCACTTATTCCAAAAGCACCGTCAGCGGCGAGTTGGATTGCAACCGCAATAGGCACTGTTGTCACTATGCTTGTTTGGCGCAAATTCAAAAGCTTAGGGCTGCCAGTGTTTTGCGGCGTGCTTTCTTTTGGTGTGGCTTTTGGTATCGCTTTGGTTTAGCGTTGGGCGCAGATGTTAAGTTGCTGGGCTAAGACTTATTCTTACCCAAGGCTTTCTCGCCCCAAATTTCTTCCAAGCGCTGGTCACGCCCACAGTTCCATCGGTAGAACTTATAGCGAACGGGACTTTTTTTATAAAAATCTTGATGGCCAATTTCGTCGCCTTTTATCGGATAAAAGGTAGAAGCATCGAGTATGGGCGTTACCACCTTTTTATTGGGAAATTGGGCTACCACGTCAGCTTTTGTTTTTTCTGCTATAGCACGTTCTTTATCGTTTGCTACAAAGATGGCGCTTAAGTAACTGGGTCCCTTATCACAAAACTGACCTCGGTCATCGAAAGGGTCAATGTTCACCCAAAAATGATCGAGAATATCATTATAAGAAAGCATATCGCCGTCGTAGGTGATCTTTACCGCCTCAAAGTGTCCCTTGTGATTGCCATTATAAGTCGGATTTGGCGCGCTTCCGCCAGTGAACCCCGACACCACATCAGTAACCCCGTCTAGCTTTTCAAAATCAGACTCCATGCACCAAAAGCAGCCCCCAGCTAGAATGGCCTCGTCGGCACTTGTTGATGGCGTAAAAAACGAAGCGCTCAACGCTGTGCTAATAAAAACTGCAGAAAGTGTTAATTTCATCATTCACCTTTTATGTGTTGGTTTAACGTTGTAGCGACCTTCGCGTTTAATTCGTCAGACCCCAGTTTGCGAAGATATACGGTTAACAAATAAAGAACGGTTTCAGCTGAAATTAATTTCATCGCGGTGCAGCGAGTTAATTCCATTTTTGTTTTACAAGCGTACATTTTTTCTAAGCGCACATTGCGAAGCTTGAGGCTTTGCGCGAAAGCATAGGTACTGAAAAAGACTAGGAGGAGGTAAGTAAAATTTTCATCTCACCCTGTAGTCTTCTTTCAAAAAGGGAACTGTCTCTGATTCCATCATTTACAAGATGATGCTGTAAAGCCGCTATGACAAGGGATAGAGCGATTTCTTATGATCGGCAGAGCACTTGCATCTTATCCAACTACATGAAAATCAGTTTAGTTAAAATGAAAGGAAAGATGATATGTCAATAGTCAAATCAGGTAGTGCAGTTTACAAACCGCTAGGTAAAAAGGGAAAGGGGAGCATTTCTACACAAACCGGTGCTTTATCGAACCAGCCTTATGGTTTTAACACGCGGTTTGAAGATGGAAAGGGAACCAACCCCGAGGAATTAATTGGTGCGGCGCATGCGAGTTGCTTCACCATGGCACTTTCTTTTGCGCTTTCAGACGCGGGATACGATAACGGCGAGTTAAATACCACTGCAAAAATCAGTTTAGAGAAAAACGATGACGGCTTTGAAATAACTCAATCGGCACTAAGCTTAGATGCTGAGGTTGAAGGGATTACCGAAGATGAGTTTGAGAAAATTGCACAGGAAGCAAAAGAAAATTGCCCTGTATCTCAACTTCTTAATGCCAACATCACATTGGAATACCGATTGAATATCGAATAAGGGACAAAGGTTATTACTATCCTTATCGAAAGATAGGACTCGCTTTGTTAGACAAGACCAGGCAAGTTGTTTTTATCAAGTGAACTATAAAAAAGCGGCTTTTGAAGCCGCTTTTCTGTATAAGATCGTTGATTTTATAACATGAGGTAGCGTTAGTTTATTTCCCAATTACGCCACATGCTACGCGGTCACCACCGCCACCTAACTTTTTAGGTGAATCAGAGTAATTGTCGCCACCTGCGTGAATCATTAAAGCGCGGCCTTCAATATCATCTAACTCAAGCTCTGGTGCAAAGATAGGCTGGGTTGCGTTTCCATTTTCATCAACATAAAGCACGGGTAGATCACCCTCGTGACCCTTTTCAGACCAAGGAGCACGGTGTTTACCGGTATCTTCTGGATCGAAATGGCCGCCCGCTGCGCCGCCCAACACTTTTTTTCCATCTGTCATTGCTGGTGAACAATCACCATTTTGATGAACATGAAAACCATGAATGCCCGGGGTTAACCCTGACAGATTTGGCGTAAATACTACACCGTCATCATCATAACTGCTCACCACTACTGAGCCCATGCTCATCCCTGTTTCCAGGTTATTCATTATCACTTCTTTTCCATCACTATCATGATGACCTGCGAAACTGCTCGCACTTAACATTAATGTCAGTGAACCTGCTAAGGTAGATAATAAACGTTTCTTCATCGTGTTCTCCTTCACTCAATTATTAACGAATTTGTTAAAAGCATTGAAGTGAGATGAGCATAAAGTGAACCATTGTGGCGCATAACTCAGGGATACTACGAAAGACTAGGAATACTAGGGCGTTGAAGCGACAACCGAGTTGTGTGTTAGCGCATAGCTACTGGCATTTACGGAAATCATTATATTGGTTACGTGAAAAAGTTACCGACCATTACCTTATCTTTTTGGCTTTTCCTTATTATTTTCACTATTTTTGAAGGTAGCCTCTTTATATAGTCTTTGGATATGGAGCCTCTCCATAAGTAGGCGGTACTGTCATACAGAAGTTACAGTGTTAAAACTCAGTAACAATATGGCAGTAGCACTTTTTTCCTATTCGACTTACAGTTAGCTCACATTACATAAGCAAGGGCATAGGTATGTATACACTTTACGGATATCCGAAAACTCGCTCGGTTCGCGTGGCATGGGCACTGGAAGAGCTAGGTTTACCTTTTGAGTACAGCTTAGTTGACTTAAAACAGGGGCAACACCTGTCAGAAGGATTTAAAGCCATCAGTCCTGCCTCTAAAATCCCAGCGCTTTCGACGCCAGAAGGTACCTTGACGGAATCGGCGGCTATCGTCACTTTTTTAGCTGAACGTCACGGCATGCATGAATTCATTCCAGAGCCTGGTAGCTTCGAGCGAGCCAAATATGAAGAAATGATGTTGTTTCTCACCAATGAGTTAGAGCAACCGATTTGGAATTTGGCAAAGCACACCTTTGCACTACCCAAAGAGCAAAGACTTGAACAAATGCGTGATGTAGCGGTGTGGGAGTTTAAGCGCGTGTTGCCAGTATTTTCTTCTATGCTGGGCGATAAAGAATTTGTATGCGGCACCATGTTTACCATGGCCGACATAATAGCAGGTCATATTTTGGCGTGGGCAAAAGGTAGCAAGCTAGATATCACGCTAGACGGTAAAACAGACAATGTATCCGCGTACGCACAACGTGTGTTAGGTCGTGAAGCGTATGAGAGGGCGTGGCGAAAAGAGATGGATCATTTGCCTGAATAAACAGTGCATCCTGAAAAACCTTAAATGAATAGATACCGTGTGAAGATGTGGCTAATTAAGTAAACGTTGAATTGCATTGTACAGCCGGTATGCCTGATATCAGGCGTCAGGTACGCATTATTAGGTTTAAATGCGCTTGTCACGCGGTATATAGAATCAAGAAAACACATAACGACAGCGCTTTTTTTTGCGAAATATAAGCAAAAACAGCGAAGAAATAACAAGGGAACAAAAAATGAAAGCATTCAAAACACTACTTGTAAGTAGTGCAGTAACCATGGCACTGGGCCTTAGCTCAGCAGTGGCACATGAACACGGCAACGCAAATGTGCAGAGTTCATCAAAAAGTACTTCAGTGTCAAAAGAAGCGTCTGAGCACGAAAAACTTTTTGCGTTATTTGCAGCCGCTGACCAGCGTGATATTGAGCTAAACCCAATCATGGCCATTTTTCGCGGCGACATGCGTTACGCAGACAGAATGGGCGACTTCTTAACAGACTCTCACGCTTTAGCGGGAAAAACAGCGACATTGCTAAACTTGTCAGAGCTTAAACAAATTGACCGCAGTAAGTTAAGCGACACCGATAAACTCGCCTACGACGTATTTAAATACAACGAAGAGCGCTCGCTAAAAATGTCTACCGACGAGATTGAAGCGCTAACGGAAGTGCGTCCTGTTAATCACTTCAGTGGGTTCCACACCTTCTACCCGACCTTCGCGAGCGGAAAGGGCGCAGCGCCATTTAAAACAGTAGAAGATTACGAAAATAACTTATCTCGCCATAAGGATTACATTGCTATTTCTGACCGCGCTATCGGAAAGTTCCGCGAGGGCATGGAAAGCGGTGTTCTTGAAACTAAGCTGACTATCGATCGCGTGATCAAGCAGTTCGATACTCAGCTGGCTATACCAATTAAAGAGTCACAGTTTTGGGGGCCAATTACCATGTTCCCAGAAAGTTTCTCTGACGAAGAAAAAGCCCGTTTAACCGCTGACTACGAGAAAGCGACGCAAGAGATTTACGATGCAACCACGCGTATGCGCGACTTCCTTCGCGATGAGTATTTGCCTGTTGCCCGTGAAAGCATTGGCCTTAGCGATATGAAAGGTGGTGCAAAGCTTTATCAATTGATGGTGGAAGGTTCAACCACACTACCAATGACGCCTGATGAACTGCATAACCTTGGTTTAAAAGAAGTTAAGCGTATCAAAAATGACATGCTTGAAATTAAGGACGAAGTGAAGTTTGAAGGGACATTAAACGAATTCTTCGACTATGTACGTACCGATCCTAAGTTCAAGCCTGAAAGCCGTGAAGCGCTAACACAGAGCTATTACGATATTGGCCGTGAAGTTGATGAGAAAATTGATCAGTACTTTTCACTATTGCCGAAGTCTGAGTTAGAAATCAAACCCTACGACCCTGCTATCGAGCAATTCAGTGCGGGTGGCTCATATCAGCCGGGCACACCAGATGGCTCTCGTCCAGGTACTTTCTACTTTAATGCCTACGATTTGCCTAGCCGCTTAACCACTGGAAACGTCACCTTGTACCTACACGAAGGTGCTCCAGGTCACCATTTCCAAGTGAGTCTAGCGCAAGAAAATGAAGCGCTACCTTCATTCATGCGCTTTAGCTTCCTACCAGCCTTCGGTGAAGGTTGGGCGCTGTATTCTGAAACGCTAGGATATGAAATGGGGTTCTTTGACGATCCATGGAATCGTTATGGCACGCTTCAAGATGAGCAGTTGCGCGCCATGCGTTTGGTGGTAGACACAGGTATTCACGCGAAAGGTTGGACCCGCGAACAAGCCATCGACTTTATGCTTGATAACTCAGGCATGACCCGCACAGAAGTTGTTGCCGAGGTAGAGCGTTATATTGCGATCCCGTCGCAAGCGCTATCTTACAAAGTGGGCGCGCTTAAAATTCAAGAATTGCGCGCGCGCGCGGAGAAGGCATTAGGTGATGATTTCGATATCCGTGAGTTCCACGCACAAGTGTTAAACACGGGCGGCATTCCACTTGCTATTCTTGAGCAGAAAATTGATCGCTGGATCGCTAGTCAAAAAAGTTAAGGAATAATATTTTTATTTAAACTTTTTACAGCGCAATCAGCGTTAGGTTAAGAGCAGTAAGACGCCGATATTTGACGTAAAGCCAGTAATATTCAGTTTTACTGGCTTTTTTCTTTTTGCGACTAATGGCAGTGATATTGTTCAAAAGCTTCACTAGAGTATTAATTGGTATAAGTGAACAATGGTTACGAAATTTAAGGGAGAATAAAGTGGAGTTAGGGCTATTTTCGTTAAGTTTAACGGTTAAAGACATCAGCAAGTCGAAGACGTTTTATGAGGCCTTGGGCTTTGAAGCCATGCCTTCATGCGGCTCGGTGGAAGATAAATGGTTAATGATGAAAAATGGCACCACCATGATTGGGTTATTCGAAGGGATGTTTGAAGATAACATTATGACCTTCAACCCAAATGATGTTAGGGCACTTCAGGCAAATCTAGTTGAACAAGGCATCGCTTTAGACGTGCCTGTGAAAGGCGATAGCGGCCCCGGGCATCTAATTGTTAAAGACCCGGACGGCAACGCTATCATGTTCGATCAGTTTTAAATTCGCGCTGCCAGTTCAGCGCCTTGACGGATAGCGCGTTTAGCATCAAGTTCAGCCGCTACGTCAGCACCGCCGATAATGTGCACGGTAAATCCTGCCTCTTCTAGAGGTTGTTGCAGAGGCTTAAATGGCTCCTGGCCAGCACATACAATGACGTTATCGACAGGCAATACTTTGGGGGTGTCGTTAATCAGCACGTGCAGGCCTTCATCGTCTACTTTCTCGTAGCTCACACCATTTATCATTTGAACATTGTGGTGTTTCAACGATTGCCTATGGATCCAGCCCGTAGTTTTGCCCAGCCCTTTACCTACTTTAGACGTTTTACGTTGTAGCAGATACACTTCCCGCTCAGAAGGCTCTATGGCTTTTTCTTTTAGTGCGCCAGGAGCAGAATAATCTTTATCTATACCCCAGTGCGCTAGCCACTTTTCTTTATCTTTGGCTAGATTTTCGTGTTCTACCAGGAATTCCGCTACATCAAAACCAATGCCGCCAGCGCCAACAATAGCCACTTTCTTGCCTACTGGCTTGTGGTCGCGCAATACGTCTAAATAACTCATCACTTTAGGGTGGTCGTGCCCTTCAATTGTAAGCGTACGAGGATTAATACCGGTGGCTAGCACCACTTCATCAAACCCCTTGTTTGAAAGGCTCTCTATGTTTACTTGGGTGTTAAGGTGAACCGTAACGCCGAGGCGAGCTAATTGATTGTCAAAGTAGCGTAGGGTTTCGTAAAACTCTTCTTTACCCGGCACTTGCTTGGCGTAATTAAATTGACCGCCAATTTCACTGGCTTTATCAAATAGATGTACCTCGTGACCGCGCTCTGCGGCATACATGGAAAACGCCAAACCCGCAGGCCCTGCACCTACTACCGCTAGTTTTTTCTTATTGTGAGTAGGGATAAAGGTAAGTTCGGTCTCGTAGCACGCTTGTGGGTTTACCGAGCAACTTGCACGCTTTTGTTCAAACGCATGGTCTAGGCAAGCCTGGTTACAGGCAATACACGTGTTGATTAGCTTAGACTCATTGCGCATAGCCTTCGCTACAAAGTGAGCGTCAGCCAAGAAAGGTCGCGCCATCGATACCATATCAGCATGGCCTTGTGCGAGTACCGATTCTGCAACTTCAGGCGTATTGATACGGTTAGTGGTAATAAGAGGGATAGACACCTCTTTTTTCATGCGTTCGGTTATCCAGGTAAACGCCGCGCGAGGCACCGATGTGGAAATAGTAGGTACCCGCGCTTCGTGCCATCCAATGCCGGTATTAATTAGCGTAGCGCCTGCTTTTTCGATTTCTTTGGCTAAATATACAACCTCGTCCCACTTAGCGCCGCCTTCGACTAAGTCCAGCATAGACAGGCGATAAATAATAATGAAGTTAGTGCCCACTTTCTCGCGTACACCTTTTACTATTTCTATTGCCAGACGAGCCCTATTTTCTAAGCTGCCACCCCATTCATCATTTCTATGATTGGTGCGTTCACAGAAAAACTGATTAATGAGGTAGCCTTCAGAACCCATAATTTCCACGCCGTCATAGCCTGCTTGCTGGGCAAGGGCTGCACATTTCACGTAGTCTTTAATTGTGCTTCTTACGCCACGTGATGACAATTCGCGAGGCTTAAAAGGGGTAATAGGCGACTTCATAGGTGAAGCCGAAACAGCAAGTGGGTGATAACCGTAACGGCCTGAATGCAATATTTGCATGCAAATTTTGCCGTTTTCCTTATGCACAGCATCGGTAATAACACGGTGCTTTTTCGCGTGGCGAGAGCGGGTCATTCTGCCAGCAAAGGGCGCTACCCAACCTGAAATATTAGGGCTAATACCACCTGTTACGATTAGCCCCGCACCACCTTTTGCTCGCTCAGCGTAAAACGCAGCAAGTTTGTCAAATCCGCCTTTCTCTTCTTCCAAACCTAAATGCATTGAACCCATTAGGGTACGGTTGCGAAGTTGAGTAAAGCCCAAATCTAACGGAGCTAATAAGTTAGGGAAGTAAGGTGAGAGTTGTTCTGAATTGTGGGCAGACTGCGGTGTAGCTGTCTGAGATACGGTCTGAGACGAGGGCGTATTCATAATTGTTCTCTTTTTATTTGCTATGAAGGCAGTTAGTGCATGTCGCTCTTTGCTGCGGCGCAGTGCTCAACTGTTCCTCGTGATTTAAGTGCTATGGTTACACATAATCCGAACACACTAACTTGCCCGACCAGTTGCTTTGATTATTTACCACCACATTCAATTGGTAAAGTGCAGTTACCCTATTTTTAACATAATAAAAAAGCGAGATACCGGGCTAACGGATATCTCGCTTCGTTAATCACTGCTTTTCATCACAAGCATGAATGCGTTACAGGTGAGCGCTTACTTACGATATTGGCATTATTAAAGCAGTGCTCGCCTTATAAATTACTCGTCAACGTACATTTTTTGCTGAAACTTCAGCGTTTGTTTGCTGCTACCTTTTTGAACGTCAATCTCAAACCTAAAGGTTTCCTGATCGCGAAATGGCAGCACGGCAAGGTAATAGATAGCATCACCTTCTTCCACCTTTTTGAAAGTCAGCTTACGCGAGTTACCTAACAGATTCTTAGCCGTACCTGTGACATCTGCCCGTTGCGCTTCACCGGAAACTTTGTCTAACACCGAAATGTTAACCAACGCATTAAACTTACTTCTCACAATGCCGTAGCTAGCCGCCACTTCAGGTGTGAGAAATGGCGTACTCACCACCATATAGTGAACATCCCATTCACCAAGCGTTTGCTTCTGCTCGGCAAATGCGGAAACGCTTAAGCATGACATAGCCATCACAAGAAGTGCTACGTAAGCTTTTTTGATTTGATTTATTCTACCCATGATAGAAACTACCTCTGCCTTCATCTTATTTTCAATTCTTACCCATTACAGCTTGTTTTGCTCTATGAACCAAACTGCAAGACCAATGCTTTCCCTAACAGTGTCTTGAACTGAGATTAGTTACATAGGGAAAGTGTCTTGGATCAGAAGCTGTAAAAACTGTAATGCAATGATGGCAATAAGCACTGATAAGTCCAACCCGCCCAATGGTGGAATGACTTTGCGTATTGGCGCTAAAAACGGCTCGGTTAGTTGATACAGAACATAGTCAACCGGAGACTGACCTTGTGACACCCAGCTCAAAATAGCGCGTAGTAGCAACACCCAGAACATTAACGACAGGGTTTCTTTTATCACGCCAATCACTGATAAAATCGCAATGCCGACTGGGTTTAGACTACCGCCAAACATTAACCCTAGGGTTATTAGCTTAAGCGCGCATACCGCTACCGCTAAAACAAAAGTAGCGGTGTCGAACCTGCCGATTGACGGAATAATACGGCGCAACGGCCCCACGATAGGGTGGGTTGCTTTTACTACAAATTGACTGAGTGGATTATAAAAATCTGCCTGAACCATTTGTAACCAAAGGCGCAGAATAACCACCATCAAATAAAGGCTAAATAAGGTATCAACCAAAAATACCGTTGCGTTCATGTTGTGTTTTTCCTAAAACGTTATAGCTGTTTTGCCATTTCTTCAGCACGTGCTACGGCGGCGCGCATCGACTTGCTGACAATATCTTTTAAACCTTCATTAATGAAAGTGTTAACGGCTTCTGCGGTAGTGCCGCCCTTAGACGTAACTTGGGCACGAAGCTCGCTTAATTCAAGGTCTGGGTTGTTACAAACCATTTCGGCTGCGCCTAACATGGCTTGTTGGACCATTAAGCGAGATTGCGCTTTGTCAAAGCCCATGTTCATGGCTTCTTCCTGCATATTTTGTAAGAACAAGAAGAAATAAGCTGGGCTGCTGCCCGCTGCGGCGATAACACCGTTAATACCCTCTTCTTTATCTACCCAAACGGTTTCGCCAACGCTGTTCATTACATCGTCAACGTATTGCCTGTCTGACCCAGAAACCGTGTCGTCGGCATACATCCCAGACATGCCTTTGCCTAACAAGCTCGGGGTGTTTGGCATAATACGAACAACAGGGTATTCACCACCTAGCATTTCTTGCAATCTGGCTACCGGCAGCCCAGCTGCAATGCTCATAAACAACTTGTCCGATAGGTCGTTGTTTTTTTGAAGCTCGCCGCACATTTCGCCCATTATTTGTGGTTTTACCGCAAGCACTATGGCATCAGCGAATTGGCAGGCTTCATCGTTAGATTGTGTGGTGTGAATACCAAACTCGGCCTTCAGGCCGTCTAACTTTGGTGTGGAAGGGTTTGCCGCAAGGATGTTTTCTTTTGCGTACCCAGATTTGATAAGACCACTGATGATGCTGCGGCTCATGTTACCCGCGCCAATAAATGCTAATTTTTTCTGTTGCATGTAAATCCTATTTGTTGGTTGCGTTTAAGTCTGTGTAGCGAGGCGAAGCGCTACCCGTTGGGTTAGCGTGCTAGTTTCGCTTACCGAAAATAGCGGTGCCGATGCGCACCATAGTCGACCCGTGTTGAATCGCTTCTGTCATATCACTACTCATTCCTACGGATAGGGTATCAAAATTGCTCAATGATGTATGGTAGTGGTCGAATAATTCTTTTAGCTTAGACAGTGTGGCGCGCTGCTGTTCTTCACTAGGATCTGCTTTGGGAATGGCCATTAGTCCACGCAAGGTCAGGTGCTTTTGAGAGTTAATAAACTCCACTAGCGCATCTAATTCACTTAGGGCTACCCCTGACTTACTCTCTTCGTCATCAATATTAACCTGAATGCACACGTTTAACGGCGGCATTGAGTCAGGTCGCTGTTCGTTTAAGCGGCGGGCAATTTTTTCTCTGTCTACAGACTGAACCCAATCAAAGTGTTCGGCGACTACCTTGGTTTTATTCGACTGAATTGGACCAATCATGTGCCACTCTATATCGCTTAAGTGAGAAAGTTCCTGAACCTTTTCAACACCTTCCTGCACGTAATTTTCGCCGAACATACGTTGTCCTGCTTCATACGCTTCCATAATATCTGATACGGGTTTTGTTTTGCTAACCGCTAGCAATTTAACGGAATTTGGTGGACGATGTGCACTGGTAGCGGCTTGGTCTATTCCTTTTCGTGCGGAATCTAGTCTTTCTGCTATTGTTTGCATTATTCACCTTGTTTTGGAGAAGTGGTTGTGGATATTACCGAACTTTTGGCTTTCAGTGTTAAGAATAACGCCTCAGATTTACACTTATCAGCGGGCCTACCACCAATAATTCGTGTAGATGGCGAAATGCGTAAACTGAACGTGCCAGCCCTCGATCACAAGCAAGTACATGGTCTCGTTTATGAGATTATGAATGACATGCAGCGCAAAGAATACGAAGAAAACCTGGAAACCGATTTTTCTTTCGAAGTTAATGGCTTGTCGCGCTTTCGTGTTAACGCGTTTGTGCAAAACCGAGGCGCCGCGGCAGTATTACGTACTATCCCCAGTAAAGTGTTAACCTTAGACGACCTTGGCGCGCCTGAAATTTTCAAGGAAATTATAAATCAGCCTACTGGCATTGTACTTGTGACAGGTGCCACCGGCTCGGGTAAAAGTACCACGCTTGCGGCCATGGTCGACCATATCAACACCCACAAGCGTGAACATATTCTTACCATTGAAGACCCTATCGAATTCGTGCACGACAACAAGCTTAGCTTGGTAAACCAGCGGGAAGTACACCGCGATACGCACTCGTTTAATAACGCACTGCGCTCGGCGCTTCGTGAAGACCCAGACGTAATTCTAGTCGGTGAGCTACGTGACTTAGAAACCATACGCCTTGCCATTTCAGCTGCCGAAACCGGCCATTTAGTATTCGGCACTCTTCACACCAACTCTGCACCAAAAACCATTGACCGTATTATCGATGTTTTCCCGGCAGAAGAAAAAGCCATGGTGCGTTCTATGTTGTCGGAATCATTGCGTGCGGTTATTTCACAGACACTGCTTAAGAAAGTAGGCGGGGGCCGAGTTGCGGCTCATGAAATCATGGTGGGGATCCCCGCTATTCGTAACCTTATTCGAGAAGATAAAGTGCCGCAAATGTACTCGGTTATTCAAACGGGTCAGGCTCACGGTATGCAAACCATGGATCAGTGTCTTCAGCGCTTAGTGGCGATGGGGGTTATTACCAAACAAGACGCCGCAGCAAAGTCAGTTGATAAACAGTCGATGAACAGTTTCTAGAGGCCAATATGTTAGATTCACTACTACAAAAAATGGTCGATACCAACGCATCGGATTTATTCGTCACGGCGGGGTTTCCGGTAAGTGCCAAAATTAACGGCAAACTTACGCCAGTGACGGAAAGCGCGACCTCGGAAGAGGCATCGCTGGCGCTGGTTCACGAAGCGATGACTGAAAAACAGCAGAATGAGTTTCACACGACCAAAGAATGTAATTTCGCCATAGTACGAGAGGGCATTGGTCGTTTCCGCTGCTCTGCATTTTGGCAGCGTGACCAAGCGGGCATGGTGATTCGCCGCATCGTTACTCAAATTCCGAAAGCTGATGATTTGGGTCTGCCGCGAGTATTAAAAGAAATTATTATGGCTAAACGCGGTCTTGTTCTATTTGTAGGTGGAACAGGCACGGGTAAGTCCACGTCACTGGCTGCGCTTATTGGGCATAGAAATGAAAATTCGCACGGGCATATACTGACTATTGAAGACCCCATTGAATTTGTGCACGAGCATAAAAACTGTGTTATTACCCAGCGCGAGGTGGGCATAGATACTCAGTCTTTCGACGACGCCCTTAAAAGTTCGCTACGTCAGGCACCTGATGTCATTCTTATTGGTGAAATTCGTTCAATGGAAACCATGGAATATGCCATGTCGTTTGCTGATACAGGGCATTTGTGTGTGGCTACGCTGCACGCTAACAACGCGAACCAAGCTATTGAACGTATTATGCATTTAGCGCCGAAAGATCAGCACGATAAGTTGCGCTTTGACTTAAGCTTAAACATCCGCGCCATTGTTGCGCAGCAACTAGTACCTACGCCAGACGGCAAGGGTAGGGTTGCGGCAATAGAAATACTGCTTAATTCGCCGCTAGTGCGCGACCTAATACAGCGCAATGAAATAGGCGCGTTAAAAGAAGCAATGAAAAAAGGCAAAGAGCAGGGCATGCAGAGCTTTGATATGGCGCTGTATGATTTGTACAAAGCGGGTAAGATTGATATGGACCAAGCGCTGCACCACGCCGACTCGCCTAATGACCTGCGCTTAATGATCAAGCTTGATACCAGCGACGGTTCTAGCTTAGGTACACTGTCAAATGTATCTATTGATATGGATGACTAATTGCTTTCGCTTTATGCTGAAATCCCTTTAGGGGGAGCTGCATTTGAAACGCTTACTGAAATAAAGCAGTAGAGAGACACGTTTTTCTCGTATGATGAGCAGCCCACGGGCTGCTTTTGTGTTTAACAAGAGGGTAGCCATTGAAAAAACTCTTCACTTCACAAGACGCTTTTGAACTTCAAGCGGTTCGCAGCGAGCTTGACGCTTTATCTATTCCTTATATGGTAAAAAATGAGTTTGCTAGTGGCGCAATCGGAGAGCTGCCCTGGCAAGATTCTCAGCAGGAAGTGTGGCTTGTTGACGATAGCTGGTATGCAAGAGCGTCGAAAGTTATTGAGCCCTTCATTCAGAAATCAAACGATAAGGCATTATCTAGTGAAGACTGGATTTGTGGTGAGTGCAGTGAACAAAACGGCGCTGCTTTTGATGTCTGCTGGCAGTGTGGGGCAGAAAAGAAATAGCAGCAAGAGCTAGCAGCATACAAAGGTCAACAGACCCTAACAACTATTCGTACTGACTCTCGCTCCAGCTAGCGAATATTACACAGGCCGACACACTATCAACCTTATCTTTAGTCAGTTTCTTATAGCCACCTAACTCAAACAGCATGGCTTTAGCGTCTGTGGTAGTCAGTCGCTCATCACAGGTGTCAACGGCCACTTTAAAACGCCCATGTAGACGGTTTGCAAATTTGCGGGCGCGTTGAGTCATCTCCTGCTCAGTACCATCCATATTAAGCGGTAAACCCACCACCACGATATGCGGTTGCCATTCTTCGTAAAGCTTTTCTATTAACGTCCAGTCAGGAATACCGTCTCGTGCCTTCAGCGCTGCAAGAGGGGAAGCCGTACCGGTAATTTCCTGACCTACCGCCACGCCAATGCTTTTGGTACCAAAATCAAACGCAAGTACCGTACGATTTCCTATATCAGGCATGCCCCGCTCCCGGTGCTAGCTGCCATACATCCACACCGAGTTTATTCACTGTTGCTTGCCATTTCTTGTGCATAGGCGTGTTAAACAGAATTTCTTCGTCAGCTTCGATGGTGAGCCATGCGTTTTCCTGCATTTCCTTCTCAAGCTGACCGGCTGTCCAGCCCGCGTACCCCAAAGCAATCAAAACGTCTTCAGGGCCTTCATCATTGGCAATAGCAGTCAAAATGTCCTTGGAGGTGGTCACCATAACCCCTGGTGCAAGCTTTAAGCTAGATGCCCACTCTCTTTGCGACGAGTGCAGCACAAATCCTCGCTCTTGGCTTACAGGACCGCCAGCCAGCACGATTTGCTCTGCTTTGTTGTCAGACACAGTGAGTTCTTTGTCAGTATGCTCAAGAAGCTGCTTCACGTTCATGGTAGAGGGCTGATTTACTACAATACCCATAGCACCTTCAGCGTTGTGTTCACAAATATAAATGAGTGAGCGAGAAAAGTACGGATCGTCCAAACTAGGCATCGCGACCAGAAAATGATTTTGTAGGCTTTTTAATTCCGTCATAGTTTGTCTTTTATCTACTATCTTTTGCTCTGTAAGGGCCTTTACACTATTGAAGCTAAAGGCGCTCTATCCACTCATATTTGCTTTCTACAATACAAACTGCACTGTGTTACCAATACAACCTTACTTTATTTACTGGCTAAGCGCTTTTCAATGGCGTCAAACAGCGCACCCATTATATTAACATCGTAAGCTGCTTCTATTTCTCTTACGCAAGTTGGGCTAGTAATGTTTATTTCAGTAATTTTGCTGCCAATAACATCAAGTCCTACAAATAAAATGTTATTTTCCTTGAGCGTTGGCGCGATGGCTTCGGCTAGGGCGCGGTCAGAATCTGAGATTGGCTGAGGGCGTCCTGTACCGCCAGCGGCTAGGTTACCTCTGGTTTCCCCTTTTGTAGGCAGTCGCGCTAAGCAGTACGGCATGACTTCACCATCAACGATGAGTACGCGCTTGTCGCCGTCTTTAATCTCTGGAAGGTACTCTTGCACCATCATGTAGCGCGTGCCTAACTTGGTTAGGGTTTCAATAATAACGCCTAAGTTATTGCCATCAGGCTTCACTCTAAAGATAGACGCGCCACCCATACCGTCTAAGGGTTTGCAAATAATGTCTTGGTGCTTGGCGTGAAACTCACGGATAAGCGCTTGGTTGTTCGTGACTAAGGTATTGGGAATGTGTTCTGGGAAGTACGACGTAAACAGCTTCTCGTTGTAGTCGCGAAGCGCTTGAGGGTTATTTACAACGAGCGCTCCCGCGTCCTGCGCAAGCGACAGCACCTGAGTCGCATACAAAAACTCGCTGTCAAAGGGTGGATCTTTGCGCATGAGTAACACATCAATGTCGCCTAAATGCAAGGTCGACTCGTCTTCAATGGTGTAGAAATCTGTAGCTTGATCCTTGACCGATACGGTTTTACCTAAACCCATAGGCTTACCATTGTCTAAATACAGGTCTTTTAATTCAAAATATACAACCTTTGCACCGCGGCGCTGAGCTTCAAGCATCATCGCAAAGCTTGTATCTTTATGTGGCTTAATGCTCGCGATGGGGTCCATAATTACGCCAACGGTATATTGCATAATGTTTTCACCTTGAATGTTGATAAAATGCCGGCTCAGATGGCCCAGCTGATTGTAAATATATATGGGGGCACACCTGAATTCTTCAAGTTACTGAGCTAGCACTATGCTTGCTATATAGCTGCCTAAAATACTGACTTAGAAGTCGCCGTGCTGAGCTTGAAGAATACTTAGGCTTGTAATCGCCGCTGTCTCGGTGCGCAAAATACGTGGGCCCAAACTTACCGACTGATAACCGTTTTCGTTTGCCTGATGAATTTCCGTTTCAGATAATCCACCTTCAGGGCCAATAAGCAAACGAAAGCCTTGAGCATTATAAGGTTGTCTTGCCAAGCTTTGCTCTGCGCCCGGTGCGAGAACTAATCTTGTGGTATTGGTTGAAGACGACAACCATTGATTAAGACTAACCGGGGCGTTGAGCGCGGGAATAATGTTGCGACCGCTTTGTTCACAGGCGCCAATAATGATCTTCTGCCATTGCTGAATTTTCTTTTCCCAGCGCGACTCGTCGAGTTTAACCGTACAGCGTTCAGTGATGACGGGCGTTATTTCTGATACGCCAAGTTCCACGCTTTTTTGTAGCACGGTATCCATTCTATCGCCTTTAGATACCCCTTGACCTAAGTGCAAATGAAGCGGGGACTCTTTTGCTAGCGATAAACAAGCGTCGGCTTCAACCGTCACTTTTTTTCTTTGAACGCTAATAATTTGCGCACTGTATTCATTGCCGTCGCCATTAAAAAGCACAATAGGGCGATTGGGCTTTATGCGCAGTACCGTCGCGATGTGATGACCGGCGTCTTCAGTTAACTCAAACTCTTGTTCTAACGGGATTGGATTGGGGTAATAAACTCTTGGTATACGCATAGCAAATCAGATGTGTAGTTTTAACGCGTATAATACGTGTGTGGATACAGGTTGCAATGCTGTCGACAACATCGCGTAAGTAAATATGCAAAAACTTACGCAAACGACAGCATGCTGCCTATTTAAGAATCACATGACTCACTCTCTAGGCCGCGGAAGGCGAAGAGTTTCTCGAAGTAGATTTCAACACGTTGGATGAAGACTTCGATTGGGCTGCTGGGCGGTAGTCCGCTCTTGCGTACTTAGTATGTTTTCCTTTATCGGTGCGCAGTGAATATAAAAATAAACACAAAACCACCGAAAACAGGGTTATGAGAAGCAACATGCGTTAATCCTTTACGTGACATAGTTTGCTAAAGCTCCTTCATGAAGTTGCTCAACACACACTGATGAGGCGTAGTGAACAGTCAACTTTCATGAGACTTTAGTCTAAAACTTTGAGGCTAAAAAATCATCAAAAAAAATGTCTTATAACTCGGTAACTTCCAAAAAATGGAAAAGAAACACAAAGCGCATTTAAGCTTCGTGATGAAGGATGCGCTTGTTGAGTGACAAGCGTGTGACAAGCGAATAAAAAGTGTTCATTTTTTGTTTTTTCATTCTAGCGCCTGTGTGCCACCTATACGGCATAGAAACTTGTCGATTTAGAGCCACTACACCGTCAAACATCCGCCTTGTCTAGATGGCAAAAAAAACGCTGCAAAAATATACAGAAAAGGTCAGTAAGTCCTAAAGTAAAACAGATAAATTTCCACTACTTTTGTATAATGCTAACGTTTTTAAACACCCATGTAGCTTAGACTTTAGAGCAAATTTACTGTGTTTGAGGCCATATTATATTGGTCTTAAATAAAATAGCTGCTACCTTATTTGAGCAATTATCAACTAACCATGACAAGGATTATATTATGGAAGAAAAACTTTCGCTTTTTTCTGCAAGCGATGTCGAAAGGTACATAAACGATTACGCCATCCCGTGGGGGATTAACATTCTGATGGCAATCGCGATTTATGTAATAGGTAGGATCGTAGTTGGATTCATTTTATCTGTATTTAGACGCCTAATGGCCAAGTCTAAATACGACAACATGCTAGTGGACTTCCTGGAAGCTATCCTTAGCGCCATTTTAATGCTGTTTGTTATTGTCGCTTCGCTTGATCAGCTAGGCGTAGATACCACGTCATTAGTTGCTATACTAGGTGCTGCTGGTTTAGCTATTGGTTTGTCATTGCAAGACTCGCTTAAGAACTTCGCAGCTGGCGTAATGCTTCTAGTTTTCAAACCATTTAAAGCGGGTGATTTTGTCGAAGCTGCAGGTACTGCTGGTTCTATTGTTAAGATTGGTATTTTCACCACAACAATGAACACACCAGACAATAAAGAAATTATTGTTCCTAATGGCAACATCTACGGTGGCAACATCACTAACTATTCAGCAAGAGACACGCGTCGTGTAGACATGGTTGTTGGTATTGGTTACGACGCTGACCTTCTTAAAGCGAAAAGAATTCTTGAAGAGATGGTGGCGGCTGATGAGCGTATTCTTGCAGAGCCAGCGCCTAAAATTGCAGTATCTGAACTAGCCGACAGCAGCGTGAACTTTGTTGTTCGTCCATGGGTAAATTCTGCCGATTTCTGGGGTGTTAAGTTCGACTTCACTGAAAACGTTAAACTGCGTTTTGATGAAGAGGGTATCTCAATTCCATTCCCACAAATGGATGTACATCTTCACAAAGCAGACAGCGAATAATTTCGTTGGTTTCAAACAAAAAACGCTGCATTTCGCAGCGTTTTTTTATCCGAAGGTTAAGTGCGACGTAACACGCCGCGATTACGAACATTTTAACTCTCGCTGAGCGGGTAATGACCTATGCGAAATGGTATTACTTACTTTTAGCGACAGTTCGGGCGGTAAGCAGTAGCTTGATAGTCTGCATAGGCGTTAGGCATGTTCGCTTGTAAATTATCAATTCTGGTTTGAGGTGCTGGGTGAGTCGACAAAAGTTCCATTGGGCGGTTGCCGCCGCTTGCTGCGTCCATGTTTTGCCACAAGTTTACAGATTGTCTTGGGTCAAACCCAGACTTCGCCATTAGCTGAAGACCAATGACATCGGCTTCAGATTCATGAGTTCGGCTAAATGGAAGTTGGACACCAACTTGAACACCTAATCCGATCGCAGCCATGATGGGACCCGACTGGGGCACTTCATTCGCGGCTAAAACTTGGCCTACCGCCTGACTGCCCATGTTTATCAATGTTGACTGCGACATTCTCTCATTACCGTGCTCTGCAATAACATGACCTACTTCATGGCCAATGACAGCAGCAAGTTGATGCTGGTTTTCTGCAACGTTGAGCAAGCCTGTATAGACACCAATTTTTCCACCGGGTAGCGCAAATGCGTTAACTTGTTCATCGTCGAATACAACGACTTCCCATTGACCATTGAACACCGTGGCTGGTACTTGAGCAGTGATGGCATTTGCAACGCATTCTACGTAAGAATTTTGAACCGCTTTATTCGAAATTTTTAATTCTTCTTTCATGCCCGTGAATGCCTGATCACCCATTTGCGCGAGCTGAGTTTCAGAATAGAGCAATACTTGATTTCTACCCGTAGGAGATGTTGCACAGGCCGTTAAAGTAAGCGCTGCGGCAATAACTGCCGAGGCTGTGAATTTCAATTTCATGGTTAATCCTTTTTAATAACTGAATGTTCTCGCTTCGCTCACTTTTGCGCGCTAAAGCACTATCCCATTCAGGTTATACGTCTATTCGGCAATATTAGTATCAGATAGTGCTTATAAATAAAACTATACCTTTGAAAAAGCGAAGCGTGTTCCACTGTTAAGCTAAACCGTTTTTCTTCACACGCCTAGGTGTCTTGAAATATATGCTTACAATTGCATGAACGAAGTGTGATTACTTTGAGCCTACTGCTCCGTGCTGTCCATATTTACAGCGGCCTGTGTGCCATCATTGTTATAGAAAAGTTACGCGCCTTTGCCTATTTAATATTTGTGTCATAAACTGATTCTAATTTATACATAGAAGTTACATAAAATTTCTGGTGTACTAAGGTTAGAGATCCCCGTTTTCTTCCTTCGCTTTGCGAGAACAAGGTGGAAAAATCCTTGGGTTCCTCGAGCCTCATAACGTACGACAAAAATACAAATAAAAAGGAAATCAAATGGCAGTGCGTAATAAGTTTAAATACGGGTTACTTGCATTTTTAGTATCAGCGGCGCTCACGGGATGTGGTCTTGATGGTGACGACGGTGCGCAGGGCGAAACAGGAGCTCAAGGACCTCAGGGGGAACAAGGTGACCCAGGGACAGACGGAAGTGATGGTACCGATGCGTCAATCGGCATTGCAATGGATATCGTTGGTCGTGCTTTCTTAGGCAATCAAACGGCCGCAGAAATTGTTCAGTACCATGCTGAGACCAATACGATTTACGCGACAAACGGCGAGACGAATACAATAGCAGTTATTGATGCCTCTAGCGTAAGCACGGCTACTATGGCTGATCCGATAAACACCACTACGCTAACGCTTACCACTATCGCACTGCCTGCCGATATAAATGGTGTGACTTTAGGTAGCTTAACAAGTATTGCGGTTAGCGGTGACCTTATGGCTGTAGCTGTACCTGCAGACGTTAAAACTGATAACGGTTATGTGTTGTTCTACAACGGGCTAGACAGTTCTGCTCCAGCCTTTTTGGATTCTGTCGAGGTTGGCGCACTACCGGATATGGTCACTTTTACGCCAGATGGTGGCAAAGTGTTGGTAGCGAACGAGGGTGAGCCTTCTGATGACTACACCATTGACCCTGAAGGTTCTGTTAGCGTCATTAATATTCTTGCAAGTGGTGAGCCAGAAGAAACGGGGACGACCGTTGGCTTTACTGCTCTAAACGGTACTGAAGCAGATTTGATGGCGCAGGGAATGATGTTTCCTAACCCAGCAGGACGCACGATTAACGGCACAGCTATTACCTCAACGGTAGCGAAAGATCTGGAACCAGAATACATCACCGCTACTAACGACGTTGCATACGTTAGTCTCCAGGAAAACAATGGCCTTGCGATTATTGACTTAGAAGAGTTAACGGTAGATGTCGTCGGCCTAGGAACTAAGTCTTGGGCTGGGCTTAATATTGATATCCAAGAAAATGATGCGGTGAGTTTTGGTCAGTACACAGGTATTTATGGTGTATACCAGCCTGATACCATTGCTAACTTTACGTGGAAGGATGCGACTTTCATTCTTACCGCTAACGAAGGCGATGCCCGAGAGTACTTCTTTGACGCTGCTGATGAGGCGGCATGTACTGCTGCGGGTGGTGTTGATTTCGACGAAGATGATGGCTGTCTAGCTTATACAGACGAAGTTAAAGTAGAAGATCTTACCGCTGCCGCCAACTCTGAATTAGCTATGCTACAGGCGACAGGTGAAGCGGACGACTTACGTGTAACTTCAGCTATGGGTGATGCTGACGGAAACGGCGAGTACGATGCAGCGTACGCTTACGGTGCACGTTCATTCACTATTTGGGATCAAAATGGTTTAGTGGTTTATGACTCGGGTGATGATTTTGAACGCATTACTGCGTCGGTTCATGGTGCGCAGTTCAACAATGGTGACGATGAAAATGCAAGCGACTCGCGCTCAGAGAATAAAGGTCCTGAGCCAGAAGCGTTAACCGTGGGTCAAGTTGGCGATCGCACTTACGCGTTTATCGGCACAGAGCGCATGGGCGGTATTTTCGTATACGACGTTACTAACCCTTATGACGTTCAATTTGCAGAATATGTAATTAACCGTGACCTAACCGAAGGTTTGACAAGCGACGATGTCATTGGTGACTTAGCGCCAGAAAGCCTGGTTTTTGTTAGCGCTGAAGACAGCCCAAGTGGTGTGCCTCTTCTTGTTGTAGGCAACGAAGTTAGCGGCACAGTGACGGTGTGGCAAATCAACCAGCTGTAAGCTCCCCCATTGATTACATGAAACCCCGCTTTGAAGCGGGGTTTTTTATTGGTAGCGCGCCAGACCTTCCCGAAGGGCGAGTTTAAAATGTCCTTACTCTTTGTTGTGTCAACTTGATGTAGAGCCACTATACCTGCGAAAACACGCCACGATTACGAACATTTTAAGTCTCGCTGAGTGGGTAATTATCTATGCGGGCTGGTATTAAACGGAGGAATAGAGCTTTCCTTGCGTTCACTATGGTTACACCGTTTAAGGATTAAGGTAAGCTATAACCCATAAAACGCAATCGTATTTTTAAAGGTAAATACGATTAGGCTCAATTGCACTGGTATAGATGCGTTTAGGACACAGAGTAACGCAATGCTCAATACCACCGTAGTGCTATCAAATAATAGAGAATGCCTATGTCTCAGCAAGTTGTGATTAGTGGTGTGGGTGTATGGCACCCTAAAGACAGTATAACTAACGAAGAGCTCGTAGATAGCTACAATGCTTACGTAGATGCGTTTAACGAAGAAAATAAAGCGCAAATAGAATCAGGTGATGTAGCAGCAATGCCTTATTCAAGTGCAGAGTTCATCGAAAAAGCATCAGGAATTAAAAGTCGCTACATCTATCAAAAAGAGGGGGCGCTAGACATCACTCGAATGAAGCCTAAGATTGCCCCTCGAGCAGATGACGAACTTTCTCACCAAGCCGAAATTGCCGTCGAAGCAGCCAAGTTAGCTCTGGCATCCGCCAATGTTACTGCCGATGAGATTGATGCTGTGATTGTGTCGTGTGCATACACTCAGCGTGCTTATCCTGCGATTGCAATTGAAGTACAAGAAGCCCTTAATATTGAAGGGTTCGGTTTCGATATGTTAGTTGCTTGTTCTGCAGCAACGTTCGGTATGCATCGCGCCTATGAAATGCTGAGCGCGAAAAATGCGACTCGCGTTTTGGTTATTAACCCTGAGTTGGTCTCTCCGCAAATTAACTACGCTGATCGCGACAGTCACTTTATTTTTGGCGATGTGGCTACGGCGACGGTGCTTGAGCTTGCTGAAACCGCCAAAAGTGAGCACGTGTACGACGTGCTAAGCACCAAGGCATTGACGAAATTCTCAAACAATATTCGTTCTAATTTTGGCTACATGACACGTGCCGAAGACGTTGAGCCGTATGGACCTGATAAGCTGTTCCATCAAGCGGGTCGCAAAGTTTTCAAGGAAGTGTGTCCATTGGCAGCAGCGCATATTGAAGCGCATTTAGCGAGTCACGACATTACGCCAGAAGGCGTCAAGCGTTGGTGGCTTCACCAAGCTAATATCAATATGAACACCTTGATTTGCAAACGCCTGTTAGGTCGCGATGCTGACCGTACCGAAGCGCCAATTGTGTTAGACGAGTTTGCCAACACGGCTTCTGCGGGTTCTGTGATTGCGTTTGGTTTACACCATGAAGACCTGGTTGCCGGTGACGTGGGAGTACTGTGCTCTTTCGGTGCAGGGTATTCAATTGGCTCACTAGTGATCCGTAAACGATAGTTTTTATCATAGCGCGGGCGATGCCTGCGCACCGTACCTAGCTGAAAACGTTATGTGCTGTATATCGAAGGTTTCAGGGACGTTGCATCAATGCGCCTCCCTGTATTTCATCTCCTAAATAATGATAATAAAGGTGAGATAAAAGGATGATTTCAGATGTAGGCTATGGGTTAAATAGTCTGGCGCACTTAGCCCTTTTATTGCTGTTGTTAACGGTACGCAAACCCGGCGTAGCCAAGCATTTATTGGTATTGGCGACCGCAGCCACCTTTTTATGGTCTACAACCTTAATCACTTCGCTATTTGGACCTATCTCGCTAAGCTGGTTACTCAGCGCTGACGTGCTTAAGCAGCTCGCATGGCTACTCTTTTTGGCTGGCTGTATACAGACCAGCTTTAGTAATATCTTCGACGTTCTAAAACGACCTGTAACGTTAATTATTATTGCCCCCGCACTAGCAGCATTGCTAGCCCCTTATCTATTGGTAGTAAATCCCGCGTGGAGCTTTCTTGTACTGATCGTGCTGTCATTAGAAGTGCTTGTTCTTCTGGAAGTTGTGTATCGACAGGCGGGGCGTGAGCAGTGGGCGTTTAAACCCATCATTATTTATCTGGGAGCAACCAACCTGTTTGAGTTCGTTACCTATGCAAACGCTACCATGGTAAACCAGGTTGAAATAGGCTACATAGCGGCACGAGGCTATATTTACTTCTTGTTAATGCCCTTACTCGTCATATCGATTCGACGAATTCATCACTGGGGCATTGATATCTTTATCTCGCGGGACGTGGTATTGCACAGCTCTCTACTCTTAGTGGCGGGCGGGTATCTTTTTTT